>JAUYPF010000007.1 GCA_030697685.1 bacterium
TGTCTGCTTGTGCACATTTAGGGCACGAAAAAATAACTGAACCTCTATTGTTAGAGAGCTCTACTTTACTTGCGGAGCATTGTATAACTTTTTCCATAAAACAAAAAGAACTGAAAAGGTTAATAAAGCTTTGGGATTTTCCACAGCTATTGCTCCCATAGTATAGTGGATAGTATAGAGCCCCGCGAAGGCTTTGGCCGGAGTTCGAATCTCCGTGGGAGCATTTCAATTAAAAATTTATTTTTTCCCTGCTTTTCTTATTCTCTTTTGATACTCTATTCCAATCTGATCTACATCTTTCCAAAGCCCTGCTGTTTTTTAAACAAGATTTTTATGAGCTTTTGTTTGTTCTTTCATTTTCCCTTCAATAATTCCCTAAAGAAAAAAAGAAAAAAATTATTTCGCATCAATAATGCCCTTCTCAGAAATTCTGAAGATTGCCTCTCCATCTGCAAGGTAAGGACTATCCACAAGCTTTGCTACGCGAGTATCGCCTTTCCCCTTTCGCAGGTAAATTCTAGTTTGGCTATTGTGACCAACTATGTTCCCACCAATGGGTGACGTTGGATCTCCAAAAAAAGTATCTGGCTTTGACATGACTTGGTTAGTGACATAGACACAAAGATTTTGCGTATCAGCCAATTTCATGAGTGCATGCATGTGTTTGTTAATCTTTTGCTGTCTATCCGCCAAGGTTCCTCGCCCACAATTATGCACAACAACACTAGAGAGTGCATAGGAACTATCTTCTTCAACTTCAAGATTATATACAGGTCCTTGATAGTCTGTTTCCTTTGTCTCTCGTATAGGAAGGAAAGCATAATCTCCTTCAAACCAGCCATGGTTATAGCTGTGTTTTCTCTTTTGTGTGAGAGGGTGTTCTTCGATTCTCATCTGCTGAGAAAAGGAAGAGAGCTGTTTTCCAAATGCTTCAACAACATATTTTTGATTCTTCCTTCCGCTCTTATCAATTCTCATACAAGGAATAATTCTCATTCGTAAGAGAATTTGTTTAATCTGCTCAGCAAGAAGCTTTGAAGTAGTATCAAAACGATAACCCCATGCACTTGTTGTTCCATCTCCACTCCAATGTCCTTTGATAATTTCCCTTTGTTTCTCGACAGGAAGGTTCAGTACCCACAGGGGCATTTTTTTGTTTGGTGCTAATTTTCCAAAGAGATTTCCAAAAGCTTCAGCAAGAACTTTATGGGAAAACACAATCCTATATGCGTTATCTTCAATATGTTCTTTATTCGCAGATATACCAAAGACTTTCTTCATCAGCTTTTCTACATCCTGAATATATTCTTTTTCTTTTATATGGAAGGTAAAAATCACTTGGTGATCATTCACATGCCCTTCTGCAATATAATATCCAAAAAGTCTCAAAATGTCTTTAGTAATAGGGACTTGAACATCAAGTGTAATAGGATCCAGGCTCTTTTGTTTGCCATTCACCCATTGAGAAATGGTAGACATGGGAATCTGATGCTTTTTACTCAGCTCCACCATTTTTCCTTTGCTTGTGTCTTGTGCATATTCTTCCAGAATAGTTTCATATACTTCTTGTCCATGGAAAAAATCTTTTACTTGTATTTTTCCTTCTGAAACAGGAAAATGGCTTGTAGTATAGTCTGTCAGCAAAAAAAAGTCCTGATCTTTCGTTTCACTTAAAACGGGATATGCAAGGTAGTCCCATTTTTCCAAAGTACCAGCCATAATCCAGTCAGGCCCATAGCCTTCAAAAAGTTTATAGTAATTCTTCCCTGGAAATATTTTACTATAGTTCGAGCTGTCTTTCAGTGTATACTTGCTTTGATTCTTACGCCAAGAACTTTGTACACGTTTCACAGCAAGCACACTATGGTCTGGGGTCAAAGTAAATGCTTGGAAATATGCTGGTCGAATACGAACAATTTTTCCATCATATTCCTGTTTTTGCGTACTCAAGACTTGTGTAAATCTTCCTTTATGAGTCAGCACTTTTTCTCCTTCTGCATACTCAGTAATATTTTTAATCTTTGGGTTCCCTATAACATCCATATCTGGAGTCACACAAAACTCACTTCTGAAATGCGTCATAAGCGAATCCACAACAACTAGTTTTACTTTCAATCCTTCCTTTGCAATGAGATCCTCAATTTTTTCTGCACACATCATCTGGTGGTCAGAATTAAATGCTCGTACAACTTTAATATTTTTCAAGATCAGCATTGGATCCCATTTATTATTCTCGCAGATTTCTTTGATCCTCTCTGGTCGAAATGTATTTTCAGAGTCAATCCATATACTATGGCACTGTGGCACTCCTGCTTCATTAATATCCAAAGCATTGATTGCCAATTGATGCGCTAAAGCACTTTTCCCAGAACCAAATTGCCCATAGCACTCTGTAATTCCTCCAGACTCAAATCCTCCATTGAGCATAGTATCAAATGCTTTCGATCCTGTAGATACTCGTATAATGTCTGCTCTTTTTTTCAGCAGCTCATCACCTGACATAAAACCCATATCAAGATTATTTCGTGCGATATTGATCATCTTTCGTGCAACAGCTTCTCCAACTCCAGCAGTCTCCACCAATTCTCCTGGACTTGCAACAGCAATCGCCATGAGCGTCTGATATCCAGCTTCTCTCAATTTTTCTGCAGTTGCAGCACCTACTCCTGGTAAATCCTCAATACTCATTTCCTTTATTTTTGCCATCTTCTTCTCCCTCCAATAACAAATATTCTTGTACTTTTCTTAAAAGAACGCACACGCGCTCTACG
This sequence comes from bacterium, assembly GCA_030697685.1. Classification (GTDB taxonomy): domain Archaea; phylum Nanobdellota; class Nanobdellia; order SCGC-AAA011-G17; family GW2011-AR17; genus JAGVZZ01. The sequence continues at coordinate 2,772 of JAUYPF010000007.1, forward strand.
TCTTGTTTTCTCAGATGCAACTTTTGGTCACGAAAAGCTCCTGTTTGGTCTCTCCAAACTTTTCGCAGGCTAATTGTTTGATAGCCCACAATGCCACCCTCATCTAAATCCTTCTCATTTTCCCAAATAGTCGCCTCAAAATTTCCTGATTTCACTGATTTTATGAGTCTAGACATTTTTCCTCCTGCACATACATTTCCTAACTTCCTTTAAAAGGCTGGCGCGCACCCAGTGCCAACGTGTCCATCTGTCCATGCGGCCAAATTAAATGGATATACGCCTTGTAGTGGCAAAATAATTTTGTCCAAGCCTTGTCCAATGCCTTCTTTTTGGATCTATAGGAAAATACATATGTGTAAGATTTTAATAAATATCTAGCTTCTAAAGGAGTATTTTATATAAGATATTTTTTACTCTACCTTAAGTTCTATGAATAGAGATTATTATATGCAAAAGCCTTTTTCTTTTCTGATTTTGTGTATTTCTTGAAGGATTTCGTCTGCTTCCGCATCAGAGAGGATCTTCTCCCCATTCAGTATCTCTTCCCAAATGCCTTCAGAGTTTTGTGTTAGCTTTTCTTTTTTTATTTTCTTGTTCATCTTAATCTCTTACTCCTCTATAATCTCCTTTGAAATATAAAACTTTGCCAAAAAAATCCGGAAGATTTCCGAAAATTCCGGAAGCTTTTCGCTTTTCTCTCGTGAAGCTTTATGAAGAGAAAAAATACAAGAAGATCTAAGGAGGTCCATGTAGCACAAAACTTAAATAGGTGTATACACATATCTACACTATGGAAAGAAAAATGGAAAATTTGACCATAACTGTCTCAAAAGAACTTAAGAAAGAAGTACGAGAGCATAAAGAAGTAAATTGGAGTGAAGTTTTGCGTCAGGCAATGCAAGGCCATTTACGAAAACTTGAGATTGCAGAGCAAATTGCAAAAAAAAGCAAACTCACAAAAAAAGATATTTTGGAATTAGACAGAATGGTAAAGAAGAATATTGCAAAAGCGCATGGCTATGAATGATTCTTGTAGTGGATACGAACATTGTATTTGCAGCACTTCTCAAAAAGAGTACATCGAGAAAACTATTACTAGAGCCAGTAGCAAACTATTATGCACCAGAACATTTGAAAAAAGAAATACTCAGTTATAAAGAAGAACTAAGAGAAAGGACGGGTCTTTCAAAAGAAGAGTTTGAACTGTTATTTGCATTAGTGACAGAAAATATTGTATTTGTAAAAAAAGAAAAATATGAAATGAACATGACTCTTGCAGAAAATCTTATAGGAAAGATAGATGGCGGAGATATTCCCTTTCTTGCCCTTGCTTTAACCTTAGATACTCATGCTATTTGGACAGAGAATATTCGTCATTTTGAAAAGCAAAGTCTAGTCAAGGTGTGGAGAACAAAAGATGTGCTCAATTTTTTGTAAATATTACTCACTGTCTTTAAGTTCATTTAATCGTATAATCTTCTCACGTATTGCTTCTCGTATATATTCTGATCTTGTACTGTAGTGGTGAAGTTTTATGCTTCTATCCATTCGTTCTATGAGGCTTTTTTCCAAACGAATTGTTAATGTGGGCATGTAAGACATAGTAAGACCAAGTAATACTTAAAGCTTTCGCAAAAATATATAAAAAGCAGATTTTCAACTTAGCTGTTGCTTAAATATACTTTAATTTAAACCACTAGAAAATGACAACAAAAGAAAAAACTATATAAATCCCCAAATACGCAAAAATCTCTAAGAAGAGAGCAAAACCATGAAAAAACTCACGATAATGATCCCTTGTTATAATGAAGAAAATGGTATAGCAAAGGTCATCAAAAAAATTCCTATAGAAAAACTAAAGTCCTTAGGCTACAAAACGCATATTCTGGTTATTGATAATAATTCAAAGGATAAAACGTCTCAAGTCGCAAAAGCTTCAGGCGCAGAAGTAATTTTTGAAAAAAAACTAGGAAAAGGCTACGCAGTACGTTCTGGTATTAAACATATATCTAAAGATACAGATTTCGTTGTAATGCTTGATGGGGATAATACTTATGATCCTAAAGAAATGCCTCGTTTACTTGAGCCTCTATCAGCAGGCTTTTGTGATGTTGTTATTGGTTCTCGCTTAGCAGGAAAAATTACAAAAAACTCCATGACTTCATTTAATCGTGCAGGCAATTGGATCTTTACTTTTCTTGTCCGTACCATGTACCATGAAAATGTCACAGATGTATGCACTGGTTATTTTGCATGGAAAAAACCTGTATTGGAGGAATTATCCAAATATCTTGAAGCAGATGGTTTTACTTTAGAAATGGAAATGATCACCAAGATGGCGCGAATGAATTTTGAGATTTACTCAGTACCTATTTCTTATACACATAGATCTGGGCATACCAATTTACGTCCTCTTGCGGATGGAAAAAAAATCTTGCATGCATGGCTACGAAACTTAACCTGGAAACCATACGCAGAGAATGAAGGTAGATAAATGAAGAAATTTGTCCAAGGAATCTGGGAAGAGAGTCTATATAGGAATTCTTTCTATTTGATTTTCAATTCTATTCTTATGGCACTCTTTGGCTTCGTCTTTTGGACCCTTGCTGCAAAACAATTTTCTTCAGAAGATGTTGGGCTTGCAACTGCAGTGATCTCTGCAGTATCTTTAGTGGCGAACC
>JAUYPF010000021.1 GCA_030697685.1 bacterium
CTCCAGAAAAGCACGTACTCCCTCCTGCATCAGTAACAATAGCTTCTGCTCTCTCCATGGCAGGGACGCTATCAGGACTAGTCATTCGTGAAACAAGCACATTTCCTTTCTGCACTCTCTTTAAATCAGCTACATCATGTACGATAATAACAATCCCTTTTCCAATGCCAGGAGATGCAGGAATACCAGAAACCAATAACTGTGCATCTCTCTCTTCAATCTCACCTTGAGCAAGACTTTCCGCTCTTTCTACATGTACATCTTCTTTTTTCTCTTCAGAAATTTTTTCTTTCTTCACATCTTTTTTATTTAATGTAGTAATAGGCCTTGTCTGTGTAATATACACTTTTCCTTTTTCAATTGCAAATTCAATATCTTGTGCTTTTTTATAATGTTCTTCAAGTTTTACTGCATACTCAGCTAATTGTTTAATTTCTCTAGGATGAAGTGTTTCTTCTTCTTGCTTAGAAATAGGAACATCAACCTTAACCGTATTCATTTTTTCAGTATCTCGAATATACATCCAAGTTTTTTTCGCAATAGTTTTCTTTTCAACAATAAACCCTTTTTTCTTCACATGATATTCATCAGGAGTAATTGCTCCAGAAACAACAGCTTCTCCCAATCCATAAGAAGCTTCAATAAGAATTTCATCAGGATTTTGTGTCACAGGATTCACAGTAAACATGACCCCAGCAACCTCAGAATTCACCATTTTTTGAACCACAACAGCAATCAAAATTTTTTCATGCTGAAAATTATTCTTTACACGATAATAGATTGCTCGTGCAGTATACAAAGATGCCCAACATGCTAAGATAGAAGCTAAAAGATGTTTGTTTCCTTTCACATTAAGATAACTAGCCATCTGCCCTGCAAAAGAAGCTTCAGCCATGTCTTCAGCAGTAGCAGAGCTTCGCACAGCAACATACGCAGCATCTCGTCCTGGAAGAATCAAACTTTCTACACCGCTTCCACGCAAAGCAGGATCAACATTCATATGCTCATATGCCTCTAAGATTGCTTGTCGGATCTGCAAAGGTATAGGAGTAGCAAGAATCAAATGCTGTATTTCTTGTTCTGCTGCTTGAAGTGTATCATTATTTTCCACATCTAATCCCCTTAGTATGGAAAATATTTTTGTATCAATACCAGTCACATGAATAAAATGTTGAAAAGAATAAGAAGTTATCACAAATCCACCAGGAACAGGCAACCCAAGATTATACATAATTCCTAAATTATTTCCTTTTCCACCAGAAAGAGGCAAAGAGTTTTCATCTAATTCAGAAAACCATGCAATATATTTTTGTATACTCTATCACCTCAACTATATATCAAGAAATGGACTTTATAAATCTTTTTACAAGGATTCTAGAATTCTTCTTTTCTTATCATCAATCAAAGCACGAAAAGATCTACTATCACCTTCTTCTGCCCAACGATCAACCAATTCCCTTTCTAAAGAATTAAAGCATTGAACATCTAATGGATCTGGATTCACAGAAACCTTTGTTCTATGATGACATTCTCCACAAAAATAATTCTCAGAAAGAATCCACAATGAGTAGGATAAGTCATATCCAAACAAATCTAAAGACTCTTTAAAAGATTTGTGCTAAACCCCTTTTGAGGAAATTCCGAAAATCTTCCGGATTTTTCTAAGAAAGCTTTATTAAAACACTTAGGATAGGAAAAAAGATGAAGCAAAGAACAAAATATCTTTTGGCAGTCGCAGGCATCACAGGTTCAATTTTTGGTATAGGCATTGCAATTCCCGCATTTATGCAAAATTTATACACTCCAGCAATAATCGGAACAATACTATTATTTGCAGGATTAGTAACATTTGCAATCTCTTTTGGAGAATAAAATGGATGAAAAGACTCTAAGGAAAAATATTTTAGATTTACAGTATAGTAAAAATCTTCAATACTTTAACACAACCATTATCGCTCTTTTAACATTTTTTATAGGATTAGCCATTGCATATGTTTCTCAGGATATATCCTTTACATTAGACCAAATCCTAATATACCTCTTAATTACAGCAATAATAACCAGTACTTGTAGTATAGGTCTGATAAATTTCAATAATAAAATGAGATATATAGAAAAAGAAATAAGTGCTTTAGCTTAAACTCTTCTCAAAACACCCAACATTGGCTCAGAGATAAAATTTTCATCCATGAGCTGTTGTAAACAATCCTTTACAATCATTTCGCCTAAGCCCATCTCTCCTGCAATATAATACACTTTTTCAGAAAACACAGACCTACTTTCACTCGTTAATTTCTCAATAATTCCTCTTATACTTGTTTTTGTATCCCTTGTCACCAACACCACCCCTTATTTTTTCTAATTCTTTCTCTTCAACAAAAGTTTATTTATATATCTTTAGAAAGGAAAATATATATTTCAAAATATAGTTTTCATTGAAAATAAATCTTTATAAATGGATTTTTTGCGAAGTGACAACTCCTAATGAAACTATACAGAAATTTTACTTGCTTCTTTAGGCATACAACCCTTTTCTAAAGCGTGTAAAACAGTTTCCTCAAATACTTCTTATGGAAAAAAAACATAAAAAGTATACAAACTCCAATAATACATCAATGAAAATAAGGACTAATAACTAGAAGTTCAAAATTTGAATAGGCAATATTTTATTTAAAAAATGCAGAATTACCTCTGTAGAATCAGCAACAAGAAGAACAGATTTTCTACATACAATCATTTCTAAGCAGAAGTTATATAAAGAATCTTATTCTTTCTTTCAACATGGATGAAGGACTTGCAGAATTTTCAATACAACAAGCACAAAAGCTTGGTGCAAGTTATGTAGAAGCACGCCTTGAAGAAACAACTGCAAATGCTTTGGTCATGAAAAATGGAGCTATAGAAGCCTCAAGCTTTGATCATTTTGAAGGAATAGGTATTCGTTTTCTTATCCACAAAAAATTAGGTTTTGTATCAACCAACGAACTCACAAAAAAAAGAATTTCTGAAATCCTAGAAAAAGCAATCAAACTGGCAAAAGCAACAAGAACAATGGGAGAGAATATATCCCTTTCAAAAGAAAAAACAGAAAAAGCAAAATATGAAGTAAAGCAAAAGAAGAAACTTGTAGATATTGGCATTGAAGAAAAAATAAAACTCCTCCAAGAAGCAAACCAAGCAATAAACAGGACAAAAATAAAAGTTCCTTCTCGCTACGTCGTCTTATCCGACACAGACACAAGAGAATATTTTACAAACTCTGATGGCTCTAAAATTTTTGCACACGTCCCAAAGATGAACTTCTACTATTTTCTCACAATAAGCGCAAACAACAAAACGACACAAAGATATTGGGTCTATGGTGCTTCTGGTGGTTGGGAGCAAGTACTCAAATGGAATATTCCTAAGATTTTCACAAAAGAAGTAATAAGTATGAATAATATTCTAAAAAAAGGAATAAAAACTCCACAAGGAACAATGCCTATTGTTTGTGGTCCGCAAGTAACTGGAATCATGGTGCATGAAAGCTGTGGGCACCCTTATGAAGCAGATCGTATTCTAGGAAGAGAAGCTGCACAAGCAGGAGAATCTTATATTCAAAAAGGAATGAAAGGAAAAAAATTAGGATCTTCTATAGTAAGCATTGCAGATGATCCAACCATTCCAAATTCCTATGGATATTTTCTTTATGATAATGAAGGTGTAAAAGCACGAAGAAAAATTCTCATGAAGAATGGCAAAGTGAATGAATTTCTCCAAAATCGAGAAACTGCTTCAGCATTCAAAACAAAAAGTAATGGCTCTTCTCGTGCTGCAGACTTTGAAAAAGAACCTATCATTAGAATGTCAAACACTTTCATGCTTCCTGGTGACTACAAAGAAGAAGAGCTTTTTGAAGGAATCAAGAAAGGAATCTACATGAAAAATTTCATGGAATGGAATATTGATGACAAACGTTTGAATCAAAAATATACTGGTGCAGAAGCATATCTCATTGAAAATGGGGAAATATCTACTCCAATCATAAGCCCTATTTTAGAAGTATCCTCATTAAAAATGTATCCTGCTATTGATGCAATTGCAAAGAATGTAGAGCTCCACGCAGGAGACTGTGGCAAGGGAGAGCCAATGGCTTCGATGCCTGTAACACTTGGTGGCCCATCAATAAGACTTCAAGGATTAAGGATAAAATGAAACACGAAGAAATCGCACATTTTCTCTTAGAAGAGCTTCAAAGAAAAGGGGCTGATGATGTAGTACTCCAACTCAATACAGGAGAAAATACACTTATAAAATTTTCAAATAACAAAATCTCCACCACAAAAACATGGGAATCCACAAACCTTTCCATTTTTGTAACAAAAGATCAAAAACTTCTCAATACCTCACTAAAATCTTTTGATAAGGAACATGCAAAAAGATCTGCAGAAAATATTATAAAAATAATTACAAAAATGCAGGCAAATAAAGACTACAAAGGCATTGCACAAGGTCCTTTCAAATATAGAACAGAAAACGAACTCTATGATAAGAAAATAGAAGATATGAATGAAGAAATGATTGACCTAGTCAAGCAAGCAATTGATACCGCGCGAAAAAAAACAAAAAGAACTGCTGGTACTTTTGAGAAAACTGTAGGAGAAAGCTATCTTCTCACCTCAAATAATGTGGAAGCACGAGAAAAAGGCTCTGGTCTTTATTTTTCCATTCGTACATTTATAGATAAAAACAGTTCTGGCTATGGTTCTTGTGTATCCCGTATAAAAAACAAATTAAAGATACTCCAAGCAACAGAGCACGCAACACAGATTGCAAAAGAAGCACACCGCCCTAAAAAAGCAATGTCTGGAAAATTTGATGTCATCTTTGCACCGCATGCAATGGCAGCAATCGTAGAGCGCCTTGCAGATAATGCATCTATTTTCTCTGTCGAATCTGGCTTATCATGCTTAAAAAATCAATTAGGAAAGAAAATTGCAAATGAACAAGTCTCTCTCTATGATGATGCAACAATTGCAAATGGCTATGGCTCTACCATCTTTGATGCAGAAGGAACACCAACACAAAGAACTCCTATTATCGAAAAAGGAATCCTAAAGAATTACCTTCATAATGCTTCCACAGCAAAAAGATACAAAACAAAATCAACAGGAAACGCAGGCCTCATTTCTCCAAGAATTTTCTCTGTATCTTTGAAAGAAGGAAAACAAAATAAAGAAGAACTTTTTTCTCAAATAAAAAAAGGGATTTACATTACAAATGTATGGTATACTCGTTTTCAAAACCATGAAACAGGAGATTTTTCTACCATTCCAAGAGATGGAGCATTCTATATTGAAAATGGAAAAATAAAAACTGCATTGAAAGACATTCGCATCTCAGAAAATATGCTGAAGCTCATAAAAAATATTTCTGTTTTAAGTAATGAATGTACACAAATTAAGAGCTGGGAAGTGGAAACACCTACTTTCGTTCCCTATGCCTTAGTAAAAGATGTGAATATTACAAAGCCTAATTAAACAGAAACATAAGTTGAATTTGGATGAAAACGAGATAAAACAGTTCTAGCAGTATAACCAAACTTATAATCCTTAATACTTCTTTTCTCTTTTATTCCTTTCCTAGAATTAATAACAAGACAATCACCTTCACCTTTTTCAAATACAGAAGCTGGAACAAAAACATGATCCCTTTGTAAAAATTTTTCACCATCACATTCTGTATCATAAATTTCAAGTCGAGAAAGACTTAACTCAATAGGAATAATTCGAATAGCATCTAATGCAGAATTTGAAGGATCCCAAGAAACAATACAAGCAGAAGGAACAAAAGTATTTATTTGCAAACGATCCTGGTTAAAAAAATTAGTAAAATGTTCAGAAGAAGGAAGTGTTTTTATATCTGAAAAATAAAGCCCTTCTTGCATTGTAAGTGTAACAGCATAATCAATCATTTCTTTATTAAAATCTGGAGGAAGAAGAAGTTTATTTTCTTGAATAAAGATACCCTCTTCAAAACCTTCGCGATAAGCAACTTTCAAAGGATCAAAAATTTCCTCTAAGCTTGAAGATCTTCCTGCAAAAAGAGATAAACGTGGAGTATCAGTCCTAGAGATAAATAAATAACCAGTACTACCAGAATCTAAATCAGAAATTCTATATAAAATACCACCAGAAGAAAAAAGTAATGGAAAATTTGGATGTGCCAATTGAAAAGAAGAACTTTTAGGATCAAGAAAACAAGAATAATGAGATTCAAGAACTGTTTTTGCAGCTTCACTAGATTGAACTTTACGTAAATTCTCCAAAATGGCAAAATCAGTTATTATCTTTAAATTTTGAGGTATTGTAACAACATAGTCCCTTTTCCGAAAAATGGTATTATGCAATTTTATACAAGAAACATCACTAACTTGAGTCACATAAAGTTTTTCCATAAAAAGAAAGAAAAATAAGGGTATATAAAACTTATCCACAAACCTTTTAAAAGAAATAAAGAAAAAACCTTCTATGAAAAAGCTCAAAATCGGCTATGTTCTTTCGTATTTCCATCCATTTAAAGATGGCACAGAAAATAACTGTTTATACTTAGCAACAGAAATGGTCAAGTTAGGCCATGAAGTGCATGTATTTACTTCTGATAGAAGAGATGGTCAAATTATTAAAGAAAAAGAAGGAATGATTAATGGAATCCATATCCACAGAAACAGAACCCTTCTGAGATATAAATATTACCTAGAATTAAATCCAGAAATTATCTGGTCTATCCTAAAATATAAAGATTTAGACATTCTTCACATCCACAGTTTTGGTTTTATGATGTATGACACTGCATTTATTCTTAAAAAAATTCTTGGAGACAAAACCAAAATTATGAACACTCCCCATGGGCCTTTCATGTCTCTTGACAGTTATCCTTGGTGGCAAAAAGCATTAAAAAATATCTTCACAACTTTAGAATGCCCAATAAACTGGATGTACGATGGCGTTATTCAAGTAAACACAGAACAATGGAAATGGATCACTAAATCAGGAGTATCAAAAAAAAGAATCCATTTTGTTCCAGATGGTATTCCAGAAGATCGTTTCAGAAAAGTAAACAATAAAGAGTACATAAAAAAACATAATCTCCAAAATAAATTTGTACTCTGTAATCTAGGGAGAGTTCTCAAATACAAGGGACAAGATGATATTGTCAAAGCACTTCCAGACATTGTAAAAAAATATCCTAATGTCATTTTTCTTTCTATGGGGAAAGATCATGGATTCCTTGAAGAATGCTTAAGACTTGCAAAGGAACTCAAAGTAGAAGACCATGTACGATTCTTAGGTATGGTTTCTGAAGAAGAAAAACTCCAAGGGCTCGATGCAACAGATATTTTTATCCTTTCAAGCGAATGGGAAGCATTTGGCATTGTTACCTTAGAAGCAATGGCTAGAAAAAAAGCAGTTATTTGTACTGATTGTGAAGGGAGTCTCTATTTAGTTAAACCAGAAAATGGGCTACTCTATCATTACGAAGACGTAAAAGGATTAAAGAGAGCTATATTTACACTTATAGAAAATACAAAACTAAGAAAAGGTATGGAAAAAGAAAATTACAAGAAAGCTCTAGAGCTTACAAATGAATCTATTGCAAGAAACTATCTTGAACCATTATACTACAAAATTCAAAGAAAATGATTTCAATAATTATAACAGCATTTAAAGAAGAAAAAACAATAGGGAAATGTATAGAAAGTATTCTTTCTCAGAATATAAAAGAAAAATATGAAATAATTATCGCATGTCCAGATGAAGAAACAAAAAAAATAGCTCTAAGTTACAAAGGAGTAAAGCATTTTCAAGATCCAGGAAAAGGAAAAAGTTTCGCGCTGAATCTTCTCTTCAAAACAGGAAAAGGAGATATTCTTATCTTTACAGATGGAGATGTGTATCTAGGGAAAAATGCAATCAATGAAATAATTGAAAAGTTCCAAGATCCAAAAGTAGGCTTCATAGGCGGGCGTGTAGTCTCTCAGAACGAAAAGACAACAATGCTAGGATACTGGAGTCATCTCCTTGCAGATATCGGTGCACACAGAACAAGATTAAAACGTTCTAACAGAGGAGAATTTTTTGAATGCTCAGGTTATCTTATGGCAATGCGTTCAGGAATAATAAAAGAAATTCCTTTAGATGTTGCAGAAGATTCCATCATGCCCTATTATTTTTTCAAACAAGGAAACAAGGTAGCATATGCAGAAAATGCCTGTGTCTATGTCAAAAACCCCACAGAGTTTAAAGACTGGTTAAAACAAAGAAAAAGAACTGCAAAAGCACACACAAAATTAAACCTATACGAACCAGATTTCCCCAAAATGAAATCTTTTAAAAATGAAATCATGGAAGGATTTATGTCTATCTGGAGCTATCCAAGAACACCAAAAGAACTTTTCTGGACACAAATGCTTTGCCTTGCACGACTATATATGTGGCTTTCACTCATGTATGAAGAAAAAGTCAAGAAGAAATATTACAATGATGGTTGGGATCGAGTGCAAAGTACAAAGTAAAAAGCTAAATAGACTCCATAACCTTTAAAAAGACCTGCAAAAATACACCTCTCTTGAGTAAACCAAAAATGGCATATAACATAAATGAACTAAGAACAAAAGTCCAAAGAAATGAACAAGCAAGTACCTTCCTAAAAGGATGTAATCTTGATGAAGCTAAATTAATAACTGCACAAACAATGCACGATGTATTCTACATTCCTGCAATAGAAGGAAGTTCTTCTGGAGCATATATAAAACTTGCAAAAAGTGGAAGAGACGAACCAGATAGAAAAGAAATGGAAATAGAAGCATCTTGGTATAATATTTTTAAAAATAATTTTCATCTTCCAGAAGCACCACGTGCAATAACTTTTAAATTAGGCGATGGAAATTTTGCTTTGGCTGTTGAAGAAGTCATTGGAAAAACATATGATACTATTTTTAGAAGATTAGGAGCTGAAAAAAGATTAGAAGAAAGTACAGAGCTAAAAGAAGTAATGGATCTTTCTGCACGAATCGCAGTGCTTGGAGCAGAATATCATCAAGAGAATCCAACTTCAAGCCAAGCATATTTTGGAGAATTTAATGAAGGAGAACATACATTTCTCAATGGGAAAACAGTAAAAATTCTACGAGCAAACGCTTTTACACAAGGCGATGCACTAGAAAAATTATTAGCCTCAACAAAAGAGAATCTAACAAATCCAAAAACCTGGCTTTTTTATAGAGATGCAACACCATTAAATTGGATTGAATATAACAATAATCCAGTAGCTATTGACTTGGGAAGTACAAGCTATAGACCACCACAATTTGAAGCCATCGCATTATTTGAAACTCCCAATACAGGCTTTGAAACACTAACTGAAGAACAAAGAGTAAAATTATTACTTAAATACAAAGCAAGACTTGAGGAACATGGAGCAAATGTAGGGAGTGATGAATATTTTTTAATGCAGTATGGCCTAGCAAGTATAGTCAAAAACAGCTCTGGTATTGCCTCCAGAACAGATCACATAAACAAAAATAGAGCAGATATTGATTCTGATGATACAGAAAAAGCATCTCTAGCTACAAGTAGACTTTTCGGAAATATTGAAGGAAGAAACTTTCACAGAAAAAGAGCTTTAAGAGGATTAGAGCTATCAGAAAAATATTTTTCCAGTATGAAGTCAGAATATAATTTGGTTAAAGAAGCTCTAGAAACTTTTTAGTTTATTCTTCTTGTATAATTATTACTTAAGTCAAGAGTACTAAGAACTATTTTTAAGAAATGATAAACCTAAAGCTAAAGCAACAATACTCATTGCAAGATCCAAAGTTTGACCATTATAATCTGAAAAAAGAAGAATAGCTGCATTTTCAGAAGGAATCAAAACCAGTTCTGAATCAAATTTAGGCTTAGCAACTTTATAAGCATCAAGAGCGAGAAAAAAATAATGATCACCCCCAGCAATTTTGTCAGGGAAATCAACAACAGCATTTTTTCTCAAGAGAATCCACTTTTCAGCCTTATAACCTGCTTCCACATAAAGTGCTCTTTGAGCAGATTCCAAAGGGGTTTCATTTTCCTTAATAGTCAAAATAGGAGTAGTCAAAAAAGATTTAAATTGGCCATATTTTGGTTCTTTAATTAAAATAAAATTATTTTCCTTATCCTTTGCAAGAGCAACACTAAAGGATTTATCTCTTCTATCCCAAATCAATTGATCCCTTTCATCACCATGAGAAGTTTGAATCCTTCTTTTAAGAACAGAAAAAAAAGGATCACCGAGCAAAACTTCTTCAGAAATAATTCTTCCTATAGCTTTTTCCATAAAATCTATAAGTTCTCCAAAGTTAAAAAGATTACGTAACAAGTCTACAAAATAGGGGTCTAACATCCACAAACCTTTTAAAAGAAAATTTCAAAAGTAACAATATGAAAATTACAGCAAGGGCGCCTATTAGAATTGAGTTTGGCGGAGGTGGAACAGATATTTCTTCTTTTGCCGATAGATATGGTGGTTGTGTTCTAAATGCTACAATAAATAAATATGCATATACAAGTTTAAAACCAAATCATAACACAGATCTAAAAATCATAAAAACCGAAACAAATGAATCTCTTCTTTTTAAGGATACAAAAGATTTAGCATATAATGGAGATCTCGATTTAATTAAAGCAATCATAAAAAGAATGAAGATTAATTATGGCTGTGATATTTTCTTTCGTGCAGAAGTACCACCTGATTCAGGACTTGGAAATGGTGCAACTGCCGCAGTATCAATGATAGGAGCTTTTAACCATTTAAAGCATGAAAAAAAATTAGGTGATTATGAAATTGCAGAATTAGCGTATGAAGCAATGAAATATGAACTAGATATTCAAGGAGGAAAACAAGCCTTTTTTTCTAGTGTTTTTGGAGGTTTTAATTTTATAGAATTTCTTGAAAATGGCTTTACAAGAGTAAACAAAGTAAAAATAAAAAAACAAACAATTGCTGAATTAGAGAAGCACCTTCTTTTAGTATATCTCGGAAAAAGAGAGAAAGAAGAAAGCTCTCAAAATATTATTAGACAGCAAGAACAACATTATGAAAAAGTAGAAAACATAGCAACTCTTGAAAAATTAAAAGAAATTGCCTGGGAGATGAAAGAACGTCTTGAACATGGTGATCTTAATGGTTTCGGAGAAGAGATGGAAAAAGCTTTCGAAACAAAAAAAATACTAAACCCTAATATCACAAACCAAAGAATAGAGGATATTTCAAAACTAGCAAAAGAAAATGGAGCTATTTCAACAAGAATACAAGGCTCTGGTGGAGGAGGTCATATGATTATACTTTGTGACACAAATAAAGAACACACCGTTTCAAAAGTATTATTAGAAAAAGGAATAAATTCTATACCTTATACCTTTATTGATAGAGGCCTGGAAGTTTGGGAAGGGAATGATTAATGGAAGAAAGAATTAAAAGAGAACTAACAGAAGCCACCCTAGTAACACAAGCTTTAGTAAATAAACATATCCAAGATATTAAAACTATTACAGAACTAGTCATTCACGCATATCAAAATGGAGGAAGACTTATTATGTTTGGAAATGGAGGAAGTGCTGCCGATGCACAACACATCGTTGCAGAGCTTGTAAACTACTTATATATGCCAGGGAGGCCAATGCTAGATGCACTTGCACTCACAGTAAATACATCAGTTTTAACAGCAATAGGGAATGATGTAGGCTTTGAAAATATTTTTGCAAGACAAGTAGAATCTTTAGTAACAGAAAAAGATGTTGTTATTGCAATTAGCACTTCAGGAAATTCCCCCAATATCCTAAAAGCGATTGAGGCAGCAAAAAAAGTAAAGGCCAAAGTAATTGGTTGGACAGGAAAAACTGGTGGAAAAATGGCTGCAATAGAAATGGATATTCTTGTCAAAATACCCACAACTGATGTCGCACGAATTCAAGAAGCACACATGAAGATGGGGCATATTATGTGTAGCCTTGTAGAAAAAGAACTTTTTCAAGAGAAAAGATTCAAATAAAATGGAAAGCATCACAACAAGATGTCCTGCAAGAATTAGTTTTGGAAATGGTGGAGATACAGATTATTACATCAAAGAAATAGGCTGGGGATGTATTGTAAATGCAACACTAAGTAGTTTATATTTTGAATGCAAAATTAATGAGAAAGAGGAAAGAGCAATTATTTATAATGATCATTTAGAAAAATCTTCTGAAAAAACAATATTACAAAATTTAAAGTTAGAAGGTGACAAGTTAGACTTAATTAAAGCTACGATATCTTATCTTAATCCCTACTTTAAAAAATCTATTGAAATCAATACAAACATTCCTAAAGAATCTGGACTTGGTGGTTCTTCAACATTAAATGTAGCCTTAGCATTAGCACTCCTTAAAGATAAGGGAGAATTAACAAATCCAGAAGAACTTGCAAAAATAACATATTATATTGAAAGAAAAATTCTCCAAGTAGAAGGAGGCTATCAAGACCAATGGGCAGCAGCATATGGAAGAGGTTTAAACTTAATGATTTTTAAAAATAAAAGAGTAGAAGTTGTTCCTATAAAAATAACAAAAGAAACAATAAGAAAGCTCGAAGAGAACTCCATTTTGGTATATTTTTCTCGAAGGATAGATAGTGGAAAAGATATACACAAAGACCAGGAAAAGAAAATAAAAGAAAATCCAGAAGAATTGAGAAGAATAATGATCGAAAAAAGAGATAATACTATGAGAATTAAAGAAGCACTCGAAAAAGGAGATTTAGAAGCATTTGCAGAATGTTTAAACAAAGACTGGGAATTGAAACAAAAACTCAGTGCAAAAATTTGTACACGAGATGAAATTTATAAGACTGCAATAGAAAATGGTGCCTTAGGCGGAAGATTATGTGGCGCAGGAAGTGGTGGAGCATATTATTTTTATTGTAAGGAAGGAATGAAAGAAAGAGTTTTAGAATTATTAAAACCATTTATTAAAATGCAAATTCCTTTTAAAATCCAAAGAGCAGATGAATATGGGTCATGGTACCAAACATGAAATACATTTTCCTAGATAGGGATGGAGTAATAAATGAAGAAATTGGATTCTTACATAAAAAAGAACAACTAAAACTTCTCCAAAAATCCGCAGAAGCTATTAGAATGTTAAACGAAGAAGGCTACAAAGTAATTTTAATCACGAATCAACCTGCAGTTGCAAGAGGGCTATGTTCTGAAGAAACTGTAGAAGAAATACATAAAGAACTTCAATCATTATTAAACAAAGAAAATGCCCACATAGACTCATTTTATTATTGTCCTCATCATCCTACAGAAGGAAAAGATCCTTTTTTTACAAAAGAATGCACATGTAGAAAACCCCAGCCAGGAATGATCATAAAAGCAAAAGAAGATCATAATATAGAAGACCTTTCTCATTCCTATATTATTGGCGATAGAATTTCTGATATAAAAGCAGGAAATCTTGCAGGATGTAAAACGATTCTCGTATCTACAGGATATGGATTAAAAGATACATGGAATGATGCAGTTCCAAATTATTATGCGAGAGATCTCTATCATGCAGTAACAGATTTTGTGTTAAATGAAAACAAAAGGAAATTATTTATTGCTGCTGGAGGAAAAGGAACGCGACTGCAAGCTATTGCAAAAGATATTCCTAAACCAATGGTTCCTATATGTGGAAAACCTGTTCTTCATCACTTAGTCGACTGGGCGAAAGAAAACAACATTTCAGAAATAATTATGTTAAGCCATCATTTCCCAGAAAAAATAACAGAATATTTTAAAGACGGAAAAGACTTTGGAATAAAAATTAATCATTCTATTGAGCCTTACCCTCTAGGAAGTGGAGGCCCATTAAAATATGCAGAAAAATATATGGACGGTTCATTTATCTATCTCTCTGGAGATCACCTTTGTACAGTAAACCTTGAAAAGATGATAAAATTTCATAAAGACAAAAAAGCAAAAATAACTGTACTCGTTCATGAATCATCGCACCCAGAAGATTCGGATGTTCTCAAAATAGATGAGAATAAAAAAGTAATAAAATTCATATCAAAAACTGAAGATCATACAAATGCAGGAAATCTCACCAACTCCGGTTTGTGTATCATAGAACCTGAAATTATGGAATTAATAAAAGAAGAAAAATTTGATCTTGAACCCTATCTTTATCCAAAAATTTTAGACTCACAATACAACTTCTTCGCATACGAAACAAACGAATTTATGGCAGATATGGGAACACCAGAACGCTTAAAAAAGTGTGAAGATTTTCTCAAAAGTAAAATGGAAAGAGTTCTTGTCACAGGCGCCTGTGGAATGATGGGGCAACATCTGCTTCCTCTACTGCAAAAAAAAGGAAATTACAATATTCTCGGAACCTATTTCAGACCAACAACAAATATTAAAGAACTTCCAAAAGACATCAAACTAAAAGAACTAGATGTACGAGATTATAGAGCAGTACGAAGAGTTATAGAAGAATTCAAGCCAAATAAAATCCTTCATCTAGCTGCACAAAGTTATCCAACTGTTTCTATAGATGAGCCACAATATACTGTAGATACAAATATCAGAGGGACAATAAATCTTTTTGAAGCCGTTCGTGAATTAAAACTAGATCCAATTATTCTTGTAGCATGTTCCAGTGCAGAATATGGCTTTGTAGACGAAAAAGATGTTCCAGTAAAGGAAACACATCCCTTAAGACCATTACATCCTTATGGTGTCAGTAAAGTTGGTCAAGATCTTCTTTCGTATCAATATTTTAAAAATCATGGTATGAAAACATTACGTGCAAGAATATTTAATACCACAGGCCCAAAAAAAGTGAATGATGTATGTTCTGATTTTACAAAACAAGCAGTTATGATCGAAAAAGGGCTACAAGAAAACAAATTCTATGTAGGCAATTTAGAAGCGCGCAGAGCAATTACTGATGTCCGTGACATGATCGAGGCATTCCTTTTACTTATGGAAAAAGGCGAACATGGAGAAGTGTATAATATTTCTGGTGAAAAAGCATACCTCATTCGTGATATTCTTAATGAAATTGTAAAAAAAACAAACATAAATCCAGAAATAATAGTTGATCCTAAACTTCTTCGCCCAACAGATGAAAAAATAATTTTTGGAGATAATACAAGACTAAAATTACATACAGGCTGGGAACAAAAAATCTCAATAGATCAGACACTCCAAGATATGATTGAATACTGGAGAAAAGTTCTCTAAGCTCTAAGAAGAGTTAAAAAAACTTCTAAAAAAACAGGCTCTTTTATAAGAACATTTTCAAAAGGATGTATACCTTGTTCTAGTGCTAAAGCAAGCATTTTTTCTTGGACTGAAATCTCAAATGGATCACCATTTTTTCCACGAATAGATATATCCAAATTTGGAAATCTCTCTTTGAGTATCCCTAATCTCTTTTGTGCTGTAAGAAATAAAGAAATGGCATATTTATCCCTTTCTTCCATGTCAATTGGTGAAAAATCTGTCCCTACTCTAGCACCATAAAATTCTTCATAAAAAAGTATTCTATTTGTAGTATTTCTAGAAAAAAAATTATTAGAATATCCATAAGTATCAATATTCCCCATTATATAACTTCTCCCTAAACTAATTTTATCCAATTCTGGATCCATAGTTGGTTTTACAGTTGGTATAATTTTTACATAAGAAACTCTTTCTTCATCAACAAAACGCATAAATTCTAATAAGGAATATGCTCTCAAAGGGAAATAATCTTTAAACATAAAAATAAGAATTTAAGTTTGATTTATAAGCATTCCTATAGAAAAGTTTTCTAAACAAGAAGGTTTAAATATAAGTTTAAACATAAACATAGTATGGTTGTCAAAACAATAACAGTAACAGAAGAAGCCTATGAAAAAATCAAAGGGCTAAAAAGAGAGAAGGAAAGTTTTAGTCAACTCTTTATTCGTATAGTTAATGGACAAAAAGTAAATATAAGAGACTTTCTTGGTGTTGTAAATCTCTCAGAAAAAGAAGCAAAGGAATGGGAAAAAGAAATGAAAAAAACAAGAGATGCCATAAGAGAAACATCAAGAAGAAGAATGAACAACATAGAAAAAAGAGTAAGGGAGATTGAGAAGTAATGTATTGTTTAGATAGTTCTGCAATTATTGAAATTCTAAAAAGCTCTGAAAAAGGGGAAAAAATTGCTCAGCTCATAAAAGATGAAGATCTTTGTTCTACAACCATCTGTGAAGTAGAAGTTCTAATTGGAACAAAAGGAAGAATAGAAAGGTATGCACAAGAGCTTTTCAAAACAATATATATTTTTGAATTTACAAAAGAAGCTGCAAAAAAGAGTATAGAAACGGGAAAAGAACTACAGAAAGAGGGAAAAACACTCATTGGAGCGGATCTATTCATTACAGGAATATGTAAAGAACAAAATCTAACTCTAGTTACTTGTGATAAAGGATTCAAAGACCTAAAGAGCATAAAAGTTATCTGTATAGAATAGTCATTCTCAATAATCCCGTAAATATTCTAAAGAACTTCGTTCAGGAGCTTTATATTTATCAGTTTCTGCAATAGAGCTATATCCTTTAATAAGAAAACTCCAAAATCTATTCCAAACATCTTTTTCTTTTTCTGGTGCTTGTTGTGCAGGTTTTTCCCCTTCTTCAGTAACTATTTCATCACAATCAGGGTCGTCACCACTGATATCTTCTGTACAAATACCTGACTTACAATTCCAACAATCACTATAAAGTGCAACACAATCATTTTTATCATCACATTCACTAACTAATTTCTTCTTTCCAAAAAAATTCCAAAGATTAGGAGTATCAGTATTCTCAGAATCATCGTCTTCTGCACAAGCACTACTACAATCTCCATCAGCACAATCTACAGCACCATCACAATCATTATCTATTTCATCATCACAAAGCTCTTCACTCGATTCAATTCCAGAACAATCACTATCATCACAATCTATATCCTTATCACCATCATCATCAGAACCATCACTACAATTTGTTTCTGTTGTAGGAACTACTTCATCTTCACTAACACAAGCATCATTTTCACAAGTACAACTCACTGCTTCATACGTAACAAGAAAATCATCACAATAATATTCTCTCAAGGTATTTGAAGAATCTTTAGGTTGATTCATATTATCTGCATCAGTAACACAACTATCCTCATAATCGTAAGGAACATTTTTGTTTGTATAATAAGCTTGCCCTGTAGTTATACCAGGAAGGGTATAATTTTTCCCACCATCAGTTTCATGACAAATCTCATCAGCATCTAAACAGAAAACAATCCCATCTTCATCTCCATCAATATGAGAATAATTTCCTTTTTCATTAGAATTATAAAAAGCATTGTCAAAGAAACCTACAGGGCATATTTCCACACAGCTTCCATCTTCATCACAGCTCTCTGTAACTTCACAATCAGCATCAACAATGCATTCTATTCCCAGCTCCTCATCTCCCCAATCACTACATTCACCATCAGCAATATCAACATCTCCATCTCCATCATTATCAATACCATCTGCACATGTAGGCAATACATCTGTGCAAACATCTTCTACTTCAGGAATAACACAATCACTTGCACAATCACTATCATCACAATCAGCATCACCATTCCCATCATTATCAGCACCATCATCACAAGTAACTTCTGTGCCATATTCACAACCATCAATTTTATCACAATCACTATCAGCACAATCTACATAACCATCACTATCATCATCAATGTCACCAGTACAATTTGTTTCTACTTCAATATCCTCTTCTTCACAAATACTCGTTGTTACATCACAAATATACCCATCATTACATTGCCCTTCTTCAGTACAAGAATTATAACAAATTTCATTTGCTATATCACAAGCATAAGCTCCCTCACAAACATATCCACTTCCACAAGAAACATCTCCAGCATCAACCACACTAACACCACTACTAGCACAATCACTATCTGCAGAATAATACAAACTTCCACTACTCATAAGAGCAAGGCCTGTACACGTTTGGCTAGCATCAATAATATCTGTATCTAAATTCTCACAACCATATAATTCTGTTGCACTATCACAAAGAGAATTGCATTCTAAAGGTTCTAATGTACAGTCCTCATAACTTGTAAAAGTCTCTGTATCAACAATATAACAACCACAAACATAATCTAATACTTTATCAGCATCAACATCACAACCACCAGTGCTATCAATACTTCCATCCTCATTATTATCTAAACCATCACTACAAAGAATTTCTATAACAGAACTAATACCACTACCTGAAGAACCACTCGTATCAGTACTTCCAGAACTACTACTCCCTGAAGAATCATTAGAACTAGTAATACCACCAGAACTCTCAGCAGCCCCTTTCTTTACACAGACATTAAAAGAACACCCATAATTTGTACTAAATTCTTCTTCACACTCTTCATCTGTTCCACAATAAAAATCAACACAATTTCCATTCTCACAAGTTTCCCCATATCCGCAATCAGAATAATAATCACACTCACCGCCAAAAACAACAAGCTGTTCTTCATCTTCTAAAACAATTCCTTCTTCAATAAAATCTTCTTCAAGAACACAATCACCACTGCTGCAACTATACCCACGTCCACAATCTCTATCAGAAAGACAATCCACCTCTTTTTCCCCAGAAAAGAAGAATATCCCTGCAAGAAGCAAACCCAGTAAAATCAAAAGCCCCACCCAAAACAAAGGTTTTTTCAAAAAGTTTGAAGGATGTACTACTTTCATACATTTTGTAATCATTTCCTGAGAAACACCGCTTTTTGTAAGCGCTTCTTTTATTTTCGCATCAGAATATCCCTTACTTTCATAATCTTTAATATAACCTAGAACTTTTTTTTCTTGATCACCTAAAGGAATACTCTTTTCAACAGCCAAAATCTATCACCAACTTTTTAATCTAAAAGAGAATATGACTTTTAAAGCTTTCTATTTTCAAAATATTCTCTTTGCAACAAACTAAATTGTATTCTCCTTATGGAGAAAAGATATTATTTTCTTAAATAGCTTTGATCAAGAAATCTATCATCAACAGCTTCACTCACAAAAAAGAAATTCCAAATTTTTTCTAAAAGATTTTGTTCTCCTTCAGGTGCAAGAGATAATTTAATCAAAGATTTAACTTTAGCAGTAGAAGACGTAACTTTTAAAGTCTCAGAATCATCTTCTGCATCACTGCATTGAGTATCAGCAAAATAATACACTCCCCCACCACCATTATTATTTTCACAAGCTGTCTTACAATATACTCCAGTCATACTATCCTTAGCTACATTTTGTTCTTCTAAAAAGACACTACAACTATAATCAATAACTCCATCATTATCTGTATCACAAGCACCTAAGTAATCATATTTTCCATCCACATCATTATCCACAGCATCTGCACAAGCAGCAACTTCAGGCACAGAAGCAGCATCTCCACTAGAAGGCAAAACACATTCACCATTACTACAACTTGCAGTAGAGCCATATACAGTACTACAAGAAATAGTTTCATAACTCAAAGTATTATCTTCAGCACAAGAATACTCTATAAGATTATTAGAATCACAACTATCAGTTCCAGTTTCTGTTCCTTCACTACTCACAACAGTAACAGTTCCTTGACTAAGATTAGCATCTTCAGCAGAAGAATCAGAATCAGAACAACTCCCTACACAATCACTATCTCCTTCACAATCACTATCATCACAATTTACATCACCATCCCCATCATTATCAATCTCATCACCACAATCTTCTTTAGTAACACATGCACCCCATTCACAAGTATAAGTATAGCCATAATCCGTTGCACAATTTATAAGAACGGACAAATAATCATTATCTCCTGTATCATCACAAGAATATTCACCCAAAGTATCTTTACTACAATCATCCTCAAATACAGTTTCAGTTCCACTAGAAGAAGTAAGAGTTAATGTTCCACGAACAAGATAAGGATCACCTTCCTCCGAATCAGTATCTGCACAAGTATATCCTCCCAGCTCTTCATCTCCCCAATCACCACATTCAGGATCAGCAATATCAATCAAATCATCTACATCATTATCAACACCATCTGCACACGTAGGCAGCACATCATTACAAGTACTCTGTGTACCAACAGCAACACAAGCACTAGCACAATCACTATCCTTACAATCAATAAAGGTATCACCATCATCATCTTTACTATTACCACAATCTTCTACAACACTAACAGCAACACATGCACCAGCACTGCAGCTATACCCAGAAGCACATTCTCCACCTAAAGAAGTGCAGACATTGTAACAATAAGAATTTCTTGCACAGGTATATGCACTACATTCACTCCCAGTAGACGTACAAACAGTACTTCCAGTTACAGAATAATTAGCAAAGGCAACAGAATGAGTAAGGACATAACTATTGTCACTTTCTATACTTTCACTCACATTATTATAATAATCTACAGTCACATTCATACTTACATTTACAATACCTAAAGATTGCACAGTATAATACAACCCTGTAGAATTTCCACTACAGCTATACAATCCAGATTCTCCCACATCAAAATCATAACCACTCAATTTCATATAATTCCTTCCCATTTCTGTTCCATTCTCAAAAGAAAGAATACATGCAACATTAAAGAAAGATGAAGAATTTGCATTTCCAATATTACTAATGTTATATTTATAATTCAAAGCAGTCATATTTACATCTCGTGTTGGACTAAAACTTAAAGAATCAAAAGAAACAGAATAAATTTTATAGTTAACCTCACCTTCACTTTTGCTTTCATTACTTTCTTCTACAACAACACAAGCACCAGCATCACATTCGTAGTCATCAGCACAGCCACTTGTACTCGTACAGGAATCATAACAATTTCCACTTAAAGAACACGCAAAGCCATCATCACAATCACTGTCTAAGTTGCATTCAGCTTCTTCTACAAAGGAAGTATCATCATCAGTAACAACAATTTCTTCTTCTAGAACACAATCTCCACTATCACAACTATATCCTCGAGAACAATCACTGTCAGAAGAACATTCTACATCAGGAGAATCAGGAATAAACGTATAAGCAATGCCTAAAATAGCTAGAAGAAAAACAGCTCCTAAAATAATAAACAAAGTCTTTTTTGTTGCAATAGGATTTTTTATAGCCTGAACAGAAGAACTTCCAGAAGACGCTGCAGCTGCAAAAGCTTCAGAAACCTGCTCTTGTTTCCACCCTTTTTGAAGAAGTACTTGCTCAATTTGATTTTGAGAATTTCCTTTTTTTAACGCACTCTGAATGAAACTTACAATCCGCTGATCAGCCAATGATATACACCTCTTATAGATAAAACAATACCTCTAACCTTTTTAAACATTTCTTTTTCTACTATTATTTGTAATTTTTCCATTTATAAATTTTTTCTGCTTGGACAGGCGGACACGTTGGCACGGGGTGCGCGAGAAGTTTATAAATAACAATATCATTTAAAACTTATCAAAATCTAGGCAAATTCTATCCCAAAAAGTTAATAAAGTCTTAAAATTTTTAAAAGGACTATGCGCTGGTAATTTAGGGGTAGAATATCTGCCTTCCAGAGGTTTAATGGAAAGAAAAGATATACTCAAAAGATGGCGTGATAAAAAAAGAAAAGAAGCTGAAAAATTACTAGGAAACAAATGTTACTTCTGTAACAGAAATAAAAACTTAGTATATCATGAGAAAAAAGGACGAAAACATAGCCACGATCAAACTGCAGTATTAGTCGTTAAAAATCCTCAAAGCTTCGTAAGATTATGCCACCCATGCCACAGAGCTGTCCATTGGTTAATGGAAAAATTTGAATGGCAATGGGAAAAAATTACCGAAAACCTGAAGTGAGCAGATCACCTGGGTTCGAATCCCAGCCAGCGCATTTATTTTCTTTTAAGGCTCTAAACATTTGTAACAAGCATAGCCACTGCCGCAATCATCAATAACTTGGCAATTCAAAAAAGCTTCATGGCTCACACAACGTCCTTGTGTGCAAGAATATCCAGAAGGACAAGCACTATCACTATCACATTCTCCAGAGCTTGGCGCATAATTCAAAAGCACTAATAAAACAATAAAAAGAAAGAGAAGTAATGCTGCAACAAGAAAAAATACCCATTTTCGCGAAATAAAAAAAGCTTCTTTTCTTCCAGGCAAAGTAAATCCTTTTTGAATAATAGGAAGTGGCACACCACTTTTTAAAAGTGCAGTGCAAATATCATCATCAGTATATCCCTTAGCTCTATAAACATCAATATACGCAATGACCTTTTTTTCTAAATCTGCAGCATCATTATTTTTCATACTTTATCTAATATAAAAAAACTTTTTAAACTTTTGCTTAAGCTGCTACTGCTTCATAATTCATAAAAAGCGTTTTATTTCCTGTGCTTGCATCATTAGGAATATGTATTTCGATATAAATTTGAATAGTGTCATTAGTATCTGCATAATTTAAAATATCACAAACACCTACACTTGCATTTGCACTTGCTGTAGTAATATTCTCAAAATTTGTCGTTAGTCCAGAACAGGAATTACTTTCATTATTTAAAGATTGAACAAGCACAGCAGCACTACTACTATTTGTACAATTCAACGCTGCTCCACAAAATAATTCTTCAGCATCTGTTAAATTCACAGAAGAAACAGTAACATTGACAGGCACAGTTCCGGAATTACTAAGAACATGCATATCTTCAGAATTTAAATACACAGTGCTATTAGCCCAGCAGCTTCTACTTGTATTTGAATTAATAATTCCATACCCTAAAGAACAGCTACTGCTATTATAATACCCGGAGCCAAAAGCTATACCAGCATCACTTAATCCTATTCCAGCACTTCCTGCTTGTGTAATACTGATAGTCCCTGTGGAAGTTACTTGCCCTGTACTTGCAATTTTTGGCAAAGAAAGCTGTTGAATAACATAGAGATTTATACCCACACTAAAAATACCTACAAAAAAAACAATAAGAATAAAATATCCTACAACTCTCTTCATAAAAAACAAAGAGGAAAGAGACTATAAAAATCTTTTTATTTAATAGGCAAGAGTCTCATAAGCAAGAGAAATAGTTTTTGCTCCTGAACTTGCATCTTTAGCAACGGAAGCATTCACAAAGACATTAATAGAATCACTGCTATCTTGAAAGTCTAATCTATCACAAATACCAATAGTCACATTAGAATTAAAACTCACACCTTGTTCATATCCAGAACTCAATCCTGTACAAGAATTACTTTCATTATTATAAGAGAGATATTGTAATGCTGCAACATTAGTAAAAGGACAATTCCCTCCACACAACCAATCTTCTGCATGTTTGTCAGCAATAACGCTCACATTCACAAAAGCACTCCCATTATTTTGTAAAGTATGAAAATCCCTTCCTGTGCCATCAAGAATAGCAGTGGTATTCACCCAGCAATAAGGTGCAGCCTGCCCATACACGCTCCCCACAGTCCCATCACCATAAGTCAAATTAGAATCTAAAGTTGCAAAAGTATTTCCTGTACATGTAGCATTATAATACCCTGAGCCAAACGCAATCGCAGTATCAGTAATAAGCAACCCTGCTGCACCAGCCTGTGTAACTGTCGCCGTCCCAGTACCAGTGACCAAACCAGTATAAGGCAAAGAAAAAAGAGAAAGGTAGCTAAATAAAAATACAACTACAAAGAAAAAGAAAAGTAATACAATACGAGGATCAAAATCTTTTCTCTTTTTCATAAGAAAATATGAAGAAGAAGAAATATATATAACTATTGCGTTAGAGATAATAATCCAATTGTTCCTCAACCCAAAAAGAAAGAGCATCTAAAAAACTCCATTCCTTGACCAGAATAAGAATATATCCTTGATAATAATCATCAACTTCTACATTTTTTGCAGTTGGAGAAAAAATAACTTTCAAAGATATTGTCTCAGAAGGTTCTAAATCAAAAATAAGATTATTTTCTTTTCTCTCACCTTTATATTCATAAGAAATAAAAGCTTGTATATTTCCATAACTCTGCACATCAATATGTACAGTTTCATTATAAGAATTAACAAAATCAATTTTTCTATAGCTATAAGGGGAATTTATAGGTACAAGACCAAAATGAAGTTTGTCTGCATCAAGATTAAATCCCCCATCATTTTCTCCAGAAATAATCGCATCAGTCTCATAAATAATGACATCCTCAATAAGAGAAAGTTCATATAAGAATACAAAAATACTCAAAAGAAAGAAGAAATAAAAAATATATAAAAATAATTTTTTAAAATGCATATCCTCACCTTATACTAATGTTCCTTGTCTCTTTCGATAAATAATATAGCCTATAACAAGAGCGAATAAAAGGACAAGAAGAACAATGATGATAAGATACATAAAAACAGAATTTTCCTCTTCAGGAGCAGAAAATTCATTTGTAGGAATAAGAGAAATAGGATACTCTTTTATAATTTCTTGCCCTTCAAGATCTACACGAACACGCAAAATATAAGCACCAATATCATACTGACTAAAATCAAAACCGCTTGAGATATCTTTTTTCTCTGCAGCAGGAAGTGTATAACTTCCAAAAGAAGAACTTTGAAGTACTTCACCATCAATACTTAAAAGATCCACATTAAGAGCAACATTCATATCCTCAACCCAATAACTCAATAAAGAAACGGTTATAGTATCAGAACCACCCTCACTAAAATAATCCTTTCCTAAGCCTAAAATTTCTACATTTTTTTCTCCTATGATAAAAATTTTCTCAAAAGAATCTCTGCTTTCTCCATCATATTCAACATGAGTAAGAACACTATATTTTCCTGAAGGCAAATCACTTGTATCAATAATTGCAGAAACAGTTTGACTTTCACTTTGAAGAAACAATTGTAAAGGAACAAATGGATAAGAATAAGAATTCTCTCCTTGACGAAGAATAAATACTCCACTAACACTCTGTAAAACATTCTGGCCTAAATTTGTAAGTATTGAATGCAATTCAACCTCTTCACCAGGCTCTGCAACTGCAAAATCCTCCATTTCAATTTTAACATATTTCTCAGGATAAGCAGCCTGTGTTTCTAAAGGAATACGCACAGCAACGGTAGCAGCAATAGTAGAACCGTCAGAACTCAAAGGAACTTGATAAAAACGAATAGTTGCAAATCGCACAGTGCCAAATTGTTCTAATTCTGGATACTGAAGAACAAAATGTATAGTTTGACTGCTGCCGGCAGAAATAGGAACTTTATTATTTTCATAATCAACAGCACGGAAATATTCTGCATAATTAATTTTTCCTTCCCAACTTTCATAACTCATATCAATAATAATATCCTCAGCATTATCATTGATAATGGTGACATCAAACTCCTCACTTCCACCAGGAACATATTGAGAAAATTCTACCTTTGCAGGAGAAATAAGAAGAGCATGAGAAAATGGAATCAAAAAAACAGCAAAGAAGAATACTATAAAACAAAATGATGGTCTCTTCATAATTATAATCCTAAAGCCTCATAAGTAATAGTTAAAGTTTTTGCTCCTGCAGTTGCATCTTTAGGTATGGAAACGTTTACAAAAATAATAATTGAATCACTAGTATCAACATAATCAAGTCTATCACAAATACCTACAGTAATATTCAAACTATTTGTAGTCGAATTTTCATAACCAACAGTTAAATTTGAAGCAGCTGCACAAGATCCACTTTCACCATTATAAGAAAGAAGAGCTACTTTTGCAAAATCAGTAAAAGGGCAATTTCCACCACATAACCAATCTTCAGCATGTTTATCTGCAATAGCACTCACATTGACCATAACCGATCCATTATTTTGTAAAGTATGATTATCTCTTCCTGTACCCCCAAGAATAGCAGTGGTATTCACCCAGCAATAAGGTGCAGCCTGCCCATACACGCTCGTACCAGAACCATCACCATAAGTCAAATTAGAATCTAAAGTTGCAAAAGTATTTCCAGTACATGTAGCATTATAATACCCTGAACCAAATGCTATACCCACATCAGTAACAGTAATTCCAGCAGCCCCAGCCTGAGTAACTGTCGAAGTGCCAACACCAGTAACTTTTCCTGTATAATCAAAGGAAGGCAATGCAAGATTTCCTAGAAGCATATAATCTAAAAATAATACTCCCAGAGAAAAAACAAGCACTAAACTTAATAAAATAAATAAAGAAGAATTCTTTTTTCTACGCATCATTCTCTCCTTGAGATGCATCAACAATAGTCAAACTAACAGTCCCTACAGCCAAATCATCTAAAGAAGAACTTTCTTCAGATGCAGAAGAGCTAAATAAAGATTCTTCTTGGTTAGAAACATAAATTTGAAAAATAACACCAAGAATACTAAGCACCAGTAAAATAAGCAAAGCAACAAAAATTACTTTCACTAGATGAGCTTTCCTAACATCACTCTCTCTTTTACGAACCATTACCATCAAAAAAAAGCAATACAAATTTATATACCTTTCTATAGTCATTCTAAAATATCTTTCTTGCCCACCAAACAAGAATAAAAAGAATTATAAAAAATAAAATCAATGCAATAATAACAAGCCAAGTGTGTAAAACAATAGGGATTATGACAGGGGCACCAAAAAGAGCAAAAGAAATCTGTGCAATACGTTTAAAAGAAAATGTAACAGAAGAACTCCCAGCTTCTTGAAAAGTAAGAATATATTCATCTAAACCATCTTTCTCAAAATCTAAAAGAAGTTTTTCCCCTAAAGAAAGTGTATGTTGAGAACCTCCAGCAAGAAATGAATTGAAGGTAAAATCAACCATTTTTTCCTCAGCATCAAAAGAATCAATGACTAAAAAAGGAAGTGGAGTCCTATTATCCTGAAAACTTCCAAAATAAAGTGTATCACCAACATGTAAATCAGAAAAAGATTCACCAAAAATATTTATTCCTCCTTCAACAAAGAAAGTATTTTCTCGTTCTCCAATATACTCTGGAGCAGCTTTTATATCCTCTTCTTCATCAGTATCTTCTTTTTTTCCACCATCACTTGAACTGGCACTACTTCCAGAACTTCCTGTGCTCGCACCAGCACTAGTACTTGTTGTTGAAGAATTAGAAGAAACAATTCCAAAACTTACATTTGCTCCAACAAGCCCAGTAAAAGTTTCTTCATAAGAAAAAAGAACAAAGAGAGACGCACCTAATAAAACAAACAACAAAGAAAAACACAAAATACTTTCTTGTCTCATCACAAAATAAAAAGAGAAAGAATTTTATAAATCTATCTTTCATACAAAGTTAAAGTTTCTTTTGCAATACTATCCCAAGTATAGTTTTTTACTTTATTTCTATTTGTACTCCCAATTTTCTGTGCAAGTGAGGAATTTTCAACAAGAAAAAGAACTTTCTCTTTCAATAAAATAATACCTCCATAAGGAACAAGATATCCATTTTTTCCATCTTCTATTTCATAGGGAACCCCATTACAAGGAGTCGCAACAATAGGCAGACCAGATGCCATCGCTTCAAATAAGCTTAAAGGTAAACCTTCTCTATAAGATGGAAGAACAAATACAGAAGCTGCTTGATACATTGCTGCAATCGTATCCTTTCCTTGAATAGAGCCATACACATGGATTTTTTTTTCTTTTCCTATCATATCTTTCACTTTTTGCATTTCTCCTTCATCAGGTCCAACAATAACAAAATCAATATCTTTTCTTTCCTTTAGAATTTCCTGCGCCATCTGAACAAATACTTGAGGAGCTTTTGTTGGATGCAATCGCCCAAAAAACAAAACCATCTTCCCTGTAATTCCTAATTCCTGTTTAAAAGTATTTTTTTTCACTGGAAGAAAAAAGCTTGCATCCATTCCATTTCGAATGACTATAA
This sequence comes from bacterium, assembly GCA_030697685.1. Classification (GTDB taxonomy): domain Archaea; phylum Nanobdellota; class Nanobdellia; order SCGC-AAA011-G17; family GW2011-AR17; genus JAGVZZ01. Next base: position 27,985 of record JAUYPF010000021.1, read on the forward strand.
TTTTTTTTTCTGAAGTCCACTTCTTAAGGATAGGAATTTCCCAAGGAGTAATAGCAATTATTTTTGAACAAAGAAGGTAACTAAGTTTATTTCCAAAAAGTTCCATAATAAACAAAGGAATCTGCAAAGGAAAAGCCCTGAATTTATCTGTCCAAGGACAATGGGTCGTATGTACATGCTTTTTTCCTTTCAAAAAAGCAATCAATCCAGCAAAAAACACATAATCTTTTTGGGAAACATGTGTATGTACAACATCATATTTCTGCCAAAGGAGATCCCAAAGATATCCTGGAAAGATATTCGTATTAATAGAAAGTTTTATCCAATATCGTGATCTATGTACATGTACACCATTGATCATTTCATACTTCTGCTTTATTCTTTGATGCTTATCAAAATCACTGCAAAACACATGCACCTCATGCCCTTCTGTAACATATCGCTCTGCCAACTCCTGAATAACTTTTTCTACACCTCCAATCGTAGGAGCATAATAGGTTCCAATCATAGCAATGCGCATAAGAAAAGCTCTCTAAAAAGCCCTTATAAGACTTACGAATGAGAAAATCTAATATTTTTTCCATGTACCTTCAGAAACAATTTTTATTTTTCCATCAATATATATCAATGCAGAAGCATCATCTAAAGCATAAAGATCACTATCTAACTTTTTTGAAGCTTTTTTAAGATACATATCCCTCATTTGAGGAAAATCAGGAGAATTAAGATGAGATCTCACATAAAAAGGAACATAACCTAAACCTTTAGGAATATTCTTTTTTTCATCACTATAAAGAAAAGTTGAGCTAGCAACAAGATTTTTGCCTGTAACAATACTTCCAGCACTAATTCCAACATAAATACGCGTTTTTAATAGTCTAGGCAATTCTTCTTGTAAACCAGAATATTTTATACAATCCATAAGATAAGGAGTATTTCCTCCACCCATAACAAGAACAGTAGCTTTTTTCAATCGTGGTAACCAAATACTCTTTTTAAGAGCAGAAATATCAACAATATCAACAGAGCCTAATTTTTCACATTCATTATAATTTTTAATAAGCCAATCTTTTTCACCAGACTGTACATTCGCAGCAGTAGGAATAAAAGCTATTTTTATTTTTCTTTGAACAAGTTTTTGTAATGCTAAAGCTAAAGAGGTATTTGTTATCCCGGCAGAAGTCAACATAAGTTTCATAAAAACTATAGATAGAGAAGAGATTATAAATATTTCTAAGGAGAATAACTCTGATTTAAACCGAGATATCTACTTCTATTATTCATACTGCTCTAGTAAACTGTATGCCATATCAATTTTATTTCCCAATATATCCATCTTTCTGTAAGCTCCAGAGCTTTCTGTATTCTCCCATTTGGTTTATGAGCTGAGAATGCTTTCCTGTCTGAACTATTTTTCCATTCTTAAGTACAATAATCTTATCAGCATGCATTATTGTTGATAATCTATGAGCTATGATTATGCTTGTTCTTCCTTGCATAAGTTTTTGCAAATCTTTTTGTATTTCATGTTCTGTCTCAGAATCAAGAGAAGATGTTGCTTCATCTAAAATTAGTATCTTTTTATTGGCAAGTATTGCTCTTGCTATGCTTACCCTTTGTTTTTCTCCACCAGAAAGTTTTACGCCTCTTTCACCAACAATAGTATTTTCTTTATAGGAGAATTTTTCAATTACTTTATCCATCTGTGCAAATCTCATCGCACTCATTACTTCTGGCCTAGTTGCTATTGGATTAGAAAACAAGATATTATTGTAAATACTATCATCAAACAATACACACTCCTGCGGAACTATAGACATCTCGTTTCTCAACGATTTATGTTGAACATCTCGAATATCTATTCCATCAATGGTTATACTCCCATTATCCACATCATAAAGTCTATAGAGGAGCTTGACAAGAGTAGTTTTCCCACTTCCGCTATGTCCAACTAAAGCAATTTTATTTCCAGAAGGAATATCCAAACTAAACTTATTGAATATCTTCCTCTTTCCATAATTGAAAATTATATTATTAAATTTAATCTCCCCTATTTTTACTTCCATTTTTTTAGCATTTTTCTTGTCTATTATTGAACTTTGGATTTTTCCATAATTAAATAAATCTTCAAAATCTGTAATTGAGCGAGAGAAGTTTTTTACTCCATGCACAAAACTAAACAATGGTCCAATTATGCTAATATAAGTAATATAAACAAAAGTAAGCGTACCTAAACTAATCCCACCATTTATGAATTTCATCAAAGCAAAACCCATTAATATTAATGTTCCAGAACCTAAGATTAAAGTCTGTCCTGCGCTTATTTTTCTCCAAGAATTCCAGGCCATCAGCATTTTATTTTTCGTATCCCTACTTAATTTCTTGTACTTAGCTGAAATTAATCCTTCTTTCCCAAAATATTTTATTGAATCTACATTAGTAAAAATATCTGCAATGTTTCCTTTCTCAAAATCTTCTGCAGCATTAGCAGTTTTATTTAGCAAATCCATTTTTCTTTGTAAATATATGCTGTAGACTAAAAAAACTGAAAGTATTCCAAAAACTATTAATGCAGAAACTTTATCCAAAAACATCAAAGTTCCAATCAAAATAATAGCCTGGATTAATAATGGAGCAAAATCAAAAGTAATTACATCTGTCATTCTCTCCATTGCTCCTGCTGATCGGGTTAGCCGAGAAATAAGACTCCCTGTTTTATGACTTGTAAAGAATTTATGATCTAGAGAAAGTATATGATTGAAATATTTTTGTTTTAAATCAAAAATCATCTTAACCTCTAGTAAGTTCAAAAAATGTATTTTCATCCATTGGGTTATAACAGAAACCAATATAAGCCCAACAAAAACAAACCCTAAAACAAGCAGAATTTTAACAAAACTATCTAGCAATAGACTCCCAGCTAGGAATATCTCTGCTTTATCCATAACTACTTTTAGAACAAATTTATCTGCTATCTGCTTAACTTCATACAGCATTACAAAAAATAAAGTAGTAAAGAAAAGCAATTTATATTTTTTCAGAAAACTGAAATATTCTTTTAGAATATATTTTCTGTCTAATTGTTGTTCTTTCATTTAAAGTTATTTCCCATAATAGAAATACATCTTTACACAGATTTAAAGCTTTCTTTTTAGGAGTGATAATTATTAAGCTAAAGTGAGTTACGTAGTGTATAAAAGACATTTTTAAAAAAAAGTTTTATTCTCTTTTGAGGTCTTTGTATCTCTAAATATATGGTAATCCATCAATATCCATTACAGTGACTTTTGCTTTTCTTTTTGGCCAGGACTTCTTCCTATTCTATTTTTTGAGATTTAGGCTTTGCCAAAATTTTTCATATATCTTGTTATTTTTGAGTTTAATTGAGTCTTCAAGCTCTTTCATGCTAAGAAACGCCGTGGCTCGGATTTGAACCGAGATATCCCGAAGGAAACAGGTTTTCAAGACCTGCGCGGTACCAGATTGCGCCACCACGGCATAAGAAAAAGAGAAAGAATATCTTTAAAAACTTATTCTTTGCTTTTAATCCTAAAATCTACTATTCCTTCACGAAAAAAATACCTTTTCCTACAAGAAACACAAAAAAGGCAAATATTTTTCTTTTCCAAAGAAGAGTGACAAAGAGGACAGGCAAAAACCTCTAAAAGCTCTTTATTCATAAGAAGAGAAAACCACTAAGCAATAATAAACATTTTGGTGTATAAATCTTTAAAAAGAAGAGAAACTAAAAACAAAACATGGGATTTTCAGACTGGTTGGAAAGTACATTTTCTGCAGACAAATTTAATGCACAAAAGGGTTTAAAATACATAAGAAGAGAATACAAATCAGCACAAGCAGAATCAGGCTTTAATCAGATTTTTCTTGACCTTGCAGAAGAGGAAATGACAAAACAAAAAAGACTTCTTTCTCTTGAAGAAGTAGAAAGAGTCACACATCGTGCACGAATCCAAGCTCGTCACAGAACAAGAAATATAAATAAAGGATCAGCAAATGAAGAGCCTTTTGTGGAAAAAAGTTATGCAGAAGAAAGTATGCCAAGAACCATGGGTACACTCTCAAGAGAAATCTACGATCGTCTGGATAAACAACTACAAACAGTAAAAACAACTACAAACCCATTTCTTTCTGAAGGAGAACTGGCTACAGTAAGAAATTTAAAACTAAAAAATGCTGAAGAAAACATCCTCAAAATTATCCAAGAACTTTCTACACAAACAAAAGCAAGAGGAATAAGTACAGAAATGGAACGTGCATACTCCTTAGAAATAACTCGTTGGACAAAATTTGCAAAAAAGACTAATGGAAGACTAGAAAAAAAAGTATCTTCTCTTGATTTCAAAGACTATGTCAATGATTTTGAAAGAAGCTTCCAATCAACCAGAAAAGAATCAAAAGTTTAATAAAGGAAATTATCTTAAAAAATATAATGGGATTTTTTGATTGGTTAAAGAAACTATTTTCTAAAACAGAATATGACTCAAAAGCAGCACTGCAATTCATAAAAAAGAACTACCAAAAATATAAAATAATCGACCCTGAAGACAGAAAAGAATTTGAAGAAATGTTTCTCAGTTTAGCAAAAGAAGATATACACAGATTAAAGAAATACCTCAATGAAGCTGAAATAAATATTCTTGCACAAAGAATTCGTATTCGCCAATTCCAACAAAAAGAAAAAGAAGGAAAGAAAGTTATAGCCAAAAAAGGAGATGAAAAAGACCTCCAAAGATGGGGTCAATATAAAACCCAAATATTTACAAAGACAATAAGAGAAGTAATTCGTCCTAGTCTATCCAATTTAACAAAAAATATAAAAGAAATAGAACATCTCGAAGCAAAATATGCAGATGCAATAGAAAGAAATATTGCGACAATTTTTGTAAATAGCCAACGAGAGATTGGAGACATTGAAACAGAAATTAAAACAAACCTAGCAATGTTGGAAAAAGCCAGAAAAGATCTTTTTTCTCTTTATACAGACAAAGAAATTGAAGCAAAGCTTACAGAATTAATAAATCTCTGGAAAACAACTCTAGGTTTATTACAACAAGCAAGAGTAACACCAAAGAATAACGAAAAAGTAAAAATACTAGGAATAATAAATCAAAGCTTAAGAAAAGAATATACAAAGAAGATCAATAGTTTCTTAGAGACTGCAACAGCACAAACAGAAAGATTAGTCGGAAGTTTAGCCGCAAAGTAATTTCTACAACAGAGATTTATACACTCGATATCCCCCTTTCTTACAAAGTGTTTCAACATTTCCATATATTTCCTGCATATACTTAGAAAAAGTCTCTCCCCCTTTATTATGTCGTGCAACAATTTGTATATTCCCCCCAATATTCAAGTGTTCTTTTGCATCCGCAATCATTTGCAAACAAAGTTTCTTTCCTGCGCTCTGTGGCGGATTAAAAAGAATCACATCAAATTTCTCGCCATGTAATTTTTCATAGGCATCACTAACAAAAACTTTAACGGTATCAATGCCTTTTGTATTCCTTTTTGCAAGTTCTACTGCCCGAGCATTCACATCCACAAGTACAACTTCTTTTTTTGTGAGTGTAGCTGCAATTTTGCCTATAATCCCAATCCCACAACCAAGATCAAGAACTCTATCTTTTTCAGAAACATGCATATACTCTGCTAAAACAGCAGTCCCATAATCAATTTTATCTTTGGAAAATACTCCCGATCCTGTAAAAAAAGAAAATCTTTTCCCTCGAAGAACAGCTTCTATTTTTTTTAATTGTAAAGGACTTTCTTGTTTTGCAGAATAATAATGACTCATTTACTTCATAATTCCTAACAATTGATACAAGAATCGATCAGTAGCACGGATAATTTCATTTTCATCAGTCCCCACAATAATAATACAATACTCTTCTGTATAAACTTTCGTTTCAGAACCAAGTGTTAACCAAATGACAGTGCTTGCATCTGTCCCATCATAACAAGACTTGACAGGATAGCCTTGTGCATTCTCTTGAGTCATTGCACTATGCACAGGAATACCATACAAATAATCATTATCAATAGTCCTATCAATCTCTAAAGCTGCAATAGTTGTTTTTGAAGTGAGGCCTGCATTTGGATTAATTGTCACATAAATCTCCTCATCCCCATAAATTCTCGTATTTATTGCCCCCTCAACAGGGATATCACCTAAAGAAAGGGGATCATTTCGCAATACAAGTGTATAAATAACATCATTGAGTACACCAATATTCACAGGAACATGGGTCTCTGTATCACTGACCTTAGTAACATTAAAAATACTATTACCATTGCTATACTGGTAATTATCCTCAACAGCAGTATTTGGCTCACTAAAGAGAATATATATTCCTCCAACAAGTAAAATACTTATAAGGAAAATAATAAAATACTTAACTCCATCATTTTTTTCAGACATATTGATCAAGAATAAGTTTATCGGTGATACTTAATAAATTTTTCCCTTGTATAGTGAGGCAATTTCCTTCTAAAACAACAGAACTTTCATTTGCTTCCCTAAAAAGAACAACACCAATAGTGCTTGTTACATCTGCACAGGTTTTAATAGGAAGTTCAGTACAAAACTCACCATCTTCATAACATGCTGCTACTATTGCCCCAGAATATGCAGCATTCTGTTGAAAATCATAAAGAGCACCAGAAACATCTTCTGCAGGATTAAAACTCAAATAAAGTTTTTGTATCCCAGACAAAAAGCTTAAAGAAACAGGAGTAAAAGAAATATCTACCAAATCTCCAGGATTACTGGAGAGAAGAATTTTTTGTTCATCTTCAGTATATGCCAACCATCCTTGTGTCGTTTGAACAAATTCCAAGCCCTTATATTCTACTTTTTCCTGCCCACTCGTATCAAGCCCAGAATAAAGAACACTAAAAACCATAATGGAAATAATAAATAAGCCCATAAGAATCGTAAGAAATTTCTTATTTTTAAAAAAGGAAACCTTCTTTTCTGCATAACGAACATCTTTCATAAATAGAAAGATTACCTTAAGATTTAAAAAGTTTTTCTAAAATAAGAACTTGCAAACAATAATTAAAAATAATCTACATAGAAAAGAAAAAAAAGAAAAAAAGAAAGGGCTATACCCTTATACTACTACTTCTTCTTCAGCAACAACTTCTTCAGCTGCGCTTACAGCACCAACATCGATATCTGTTAGGCTTGTTCCGCTAACCAAAGCTTCTGTTCCTGTGAATTCATAGTCTGCATAGCTTGCAATAGCTTTAGAAGCTCTTCTTGTATCATCTGCAGATGTTCCTGCAACAAGCATAGCTACTTTATCACCATTGTCAACCATTTTAACTACTGCTTCACCTGCTTCGAAGCTCCAACCATCACAAGTATAGTCAAAAAGTTCTTCTACTAAAGCGTTTGCACATGGTCCTCCAACAAGGATCAAGTTGTAGTCTTCTACACTACCTACTTCAGAAGCTAACTTTGTTACTGGAGTAACAGCTACTGCTACATAAGAAACATCTCCACCTGCAACGGTAGAACTTGTTCCTTTAATAACAATGTTTGCTTTAACCTGATCTCCTGGTATGCTCAAACTTACTCTGTCAGATGCACCATTAGACTTAGGGTTTTTGATAATAATACCATAAGCTGATCTATGGTCTTCATCTTTGGTACCAATACTCAATGCAGCAAGTCCCCAAGATAACTCTCGTGCTTCTTCAGTACTTCGTGTGTCTCCTAAGCTATCAATCTGCCCATTAGCTGCAGAAACTGTTCCCCAAATCATAGATACATTATCATATCCTGCCAGGATATCAGAACTTGTATCTGGAGTGACTGCTAAAGACAAGTTTATAGTCACTGGAACCTCTCCCCCATTAGTTTGACCTGTTCTCAAAACAATATTGGTATCTTTTGTATTCCCATAGTTAAGACGCAAAATCTCTGTTCCAGATACATTTGCGTTTAGCTCTCCGAAAAACTTAATCTGAGAGTTAGAGGTGTCCTTATAGAATACTCCAATGTGACGTCCAGTACTACTACTTATATCAACTGCAGAACCATTCACAGTTCCATTGGTAGATGCTGGTACATACAACCAAATATCTTTCGCTTTTTGGGTACTTGATACATTTCCTACAATCCCTACAGTTCCACTTGTTGTATAACCTCTTAGCTCAATACCATCACTTGCTGAGGTATATATATGTAATCCCGGTACAGAAGCGTTTCCGGATCCAAATGGTCGTGAAAGATCTGCTGAAGAGTCAAATTCAAATGTATATGTCGCATAATCATCATCTTCAACACTCAAACTATCAAAACAGATTTCTACATATTCATTTGGCAAAACAATACACTCACCAACAGCTTTTGCTTCATTGGAGATGGTATTATATACAAAATCGTTCTCGATAGAAAGGTTCATTGTTGTTCCGTTCTGTTCAAGACCTTCTAAGTTCCAAACCCAGTTTGGAGAATCTGTGTCTTCACCAATGTAAGCATCTCCATCTGTATAACTTTCAGAAGATTGTTTTCCAATGATCAAATTTGCAGAAGATTCTTCTCTTTCAGTTCGACTAAAAACACTATCAACAGTGATTTCTACACCATTAACTGTACTTGTTGCAGCAGAAGAGATAATTTTACTTTCTCCATCAACATCAACAACTGCATTCGTACTAGATACATCTGTTAGGGTAATAGTTTTAATTACACCTTCAACATCTACATCAACTGACTCACCTGCTCCAAGGTAATGTTCTTCTCCTACATAAGCAGTAAATTTGTTTCCCGCAGAGTCTATACTGGTTATCTTAAGATTATCTCCTAAGAAGTCTATACTCAAAGCGTCTGTAGAACTTGTTTTTCTCAAATTTATAGTCTCATCAAATTTATAGTAAAATTTGATTTGATCTCTTGCTTTTACTTCTAAATAGACATCAGAAACATAGTCATCATCAGAACTAGTCAAACTTGTTTCCACAACAGGATCAGTTCGATCTAATATCTCCAATTGTTCAGAGGTATCATAACTTGATCCCTGGAAAGTTATTTCCCCATCAAACAAATTTGATACATCATCATCTTGTAATTGAGTATCAAAGAATGTTGTGTTTGATAATCCCAAGTGAAGTGCAACTTGTTCAGTCTTTCCACCACTTACAGATACTTCAGTACTATCAGATTCGACTGCTACTTTGGATTCAAACTGTAATCCAGAACTAATGTCAACCAATCCTAAAGTATCTGCTGCATCTGCTTCGTCTCCTACAACTAAAGCGTTTGTATCATCGTAGACACCATCTACAACGAAAGGTTGTGGATAATCACTCAAATCAACAGCCATTGCACCTGTTAAAGTTGCTCCTACCATAGCAACACCGGTTCCAATCGCTGCAATTCTTTTCATAGTTTTTCTAATAAATTTTTCTTGCATTTTGGCACAACACCTCCCTGTGTGTGATTATATTTCTATGCACAAGATTTTTAACCTTGTACCTTTTGTCATCACTGTTCTTATCAAAGTCACTGTTTTCTAATTCTAAGTAAACACTAAAACACGAATGAGCCTTTATAATCATTTATCTATCTGAGAATACACATTCCTGCTAAAAGTGAAGAATTCAGGGATATAAAGCCTTAAATTAGGGCTATAGAGCAGAGATCTAGACGCAAAAAATGTACTACTCTTCAGGTTACAAAGACAAAAAAGAGCTACAAACAAGGAATTTTGAGGAATAAAGCCAAAATCATAGAACTACAGATTAGTAACAATAAGCTAAAATTCTCTTTTGAGAATGATTCTTAGCCTAAATTCCTTCATAAAATATACTTACATGCCTTAATCATCCTATCTGTAAAATCTCAAGAACGACAATAAACCAATCTGATATCTACACCGCCTATAGAATAGTCCTCAGCAAAACTATTTCCTGCACATGTACTTGAAGAATACAATTCTTCACCAATAAAAAACATATACTCAGATTCTTCCCAGCCATTCAATGCTGCAATAACTGCAATTTCTCGCTTCACAGCACTACAAGCATCCTCCTCGCAAACAAATCCGCCACCTTCTGCACAGCTTTTAATTGCATCACCAAGAGACTCACCCTCACAAAGTGTATACTGTTTCATAACAGTGAGAAGATTAGAGACTTCTAAATTCTCCTCAGCTTCTGCAAGAAAATCACTCCCATCATCACTTGCAAAACGGAAGTAAAATATCAAAGAAAAGAAGAGGAGTAATATAATAACCATAAACCCAATAATTTCAGTTTGTCCTTTTTTCATTGTAAGACCTCAACAACCAATCTTCCAAATCGATACTCATCAGTCAAAGGATAATACAAACTAACAGGTGTAGATATAAGAAGAGAAGAGCTATATTCTATTTCAGGATCATAATAAGGATAAAGAGCACAAGCAGGATACGTTCCTTGTACACACACTTCTTCCAGATCTTCTGGCTCTGGATACACTTGTGTAAAATAAACTTTCTGATCACAATTTGAACTAAAAAAATCTCCATATTCTCTAGAAGCATCAAACACCAATAATTTTGTAGTATCAATACACTGCTCTCTCTTCCCATTCACACTGCATTGAATTTCCGGCATGGAAGCAATAGAAGAAAGAAGAACCGTATTGGAAACCATACAAGCATTGTTCCCAGCTTCCTGGACACTTTGCAAAGAAAACTTAAAATAAAAGCCTAAAGCAACAATAAGAACAACCATAAACACCAGAGCAACCATCAAAGTCTCCATCATTTGGATATCCCCTTTTGTATTAATAGATCTCAGGACACTCACCCCCAAGACCTTTATTTGCATTTTCAACCAATTCCATCTTTGCCAAAAAAGAAGCATATCGCATACCTTCCACATCTCCTGCAGCAGTCTTGAAATTATTCAATGCAGTCTTTATGGAAGCATAATCACAATTAGGTAATCGTGTTGCAACAAGCTTTGTTTTATCATAATACACTCCAGTAACCCTAGCTAATTTTTCAAGCACATTTTGAAAATTATAATTATAACTATAAGCATCACCAGAAACAATAGCACCAATAAGCAAAGGGTACTGTATATATACTACTCCTTCCCCATTTGGATACAAAACTTCTCCAGAAGAATAATCCTCCAAAGAAGAACTAACTTCTAGGATTTCATAAGAAGAAAAAACAGCAGCTATATCTTCTGCATAATCCTCAGAAGAACTAAAGAAAACAAAACGCACTTTCTCATAAGAAGCAGTGAGCTCATAAAGTGTTTCTAAATCAGAAGCAATTTGAGTAGTAGAAACAACTTCAACAGGAAAATTTTGTGGAAGAGAATTGTAAGAACTCTGCAATTCTTGAACCACATCTTCTGTACTTGCATCATATACTAATATATACATAGTAGTCCCATCTGCAATATAAAAGATATTTCCAATCCTATAAGGAATATCTAAAGATTTTGTCGCTAGAAGAATATCCTCACCTTCTACTTCGAATGGTGCAAAAATAACATGATCTATTGTTTTTGACTGCCCTTCACTCATAAGCTTTCCTTCATACACTCGAAAGGAAGCGCCTTGAGAAAAGCTCAATGTCTTTTCTGCAGAATCTGAAGCAGAGAACGCAGCAAACTCATCATTCAAAGAACTGACAAGTTCTGCAGCAGAAACAGATCCAGCAAAATTCAGATATTGATAAGCAAATCCAACAAAAAACATAAAGACAATGCCGCCAATGATTAAAGCAAAGATATAATTAAAACTGGAAGACATTTGTGCTTTATTTTTCATAATACGAAATTCCTACATAATCTTTTTGTGATTGAACAAGGAGACTATTTCCATTACTAATACAAAGAGGATTCCCTTCTTCTGTTTGAAATTTTTCTATAGTAAATCTATTTCGATCGTATAATCCTTGAGGAAAGATATACAAATTATATTCTTCATCTAAAACTAATGCTAATTTTCCTTCTATATCTGAAGAACAAGCATCACCATCAAGCCTGCAAGAATCTCCTTGTGAAGCATCATAAAAACAAATTATTTCCACATCTTCAGGAACTTTCAAAGTATAGACTTTCGAAGAACCAATATCATAATTACCAAAAGTATCCAATGTTGCATCGAGATCTTCTACTTGACCCAAAAAATCAACATAATCCGCTTCTTCGGTCAAATCAAGAATAACTTTTGCTCCATACAGAAGAATAAATGCACCTACGATTAATGAAAAAACTAAAATTAATGGGAGTCCTAATATTTGTGCTCTTTTTTTCATAAAAATATTCTAAAGAAAGAGAATTTATAAACATTTGCTCGGAAAAATTCAATCCTTCAGCTTTTTCATAAACTCTTGAGAAATAATGGTCTTTTTTCATTTCCAAATCTATAAATGCTCCCAAACCTCATCAGCTTCACTATCCCAAAGCTCTTTCATTTTTTTTTGTTGAATCTTATGTAAAAATTCATCATACTGATTTCTTTTCTTAATTTTGTTCATAAAGAATATTAAAGAATATTCAAATATTAAAAAGTATCTAAATCCACGTACTTAAATCAATATAATATTCTGCTTGATTATCATAAGCATCTTCACAGATAACATAATATTGTGCAGCCTCGAGATTTGCTTCATGTTCTGTTTCTCCTTCTCCATTCATTGCAATACCTTCTCCATAGATAAAAGAATCAGAAGCATATTCACACGTAGCATCTTCATTCAAAGTTAGAAGAAGTTTTTTATAGACTGTATCCAAATACAAAGCTTCAATCTCTGGTCCATCCGTATCTATTTCAACAGTAAAGCTAGTACTATCTGTGGCTCTGTTTCCTGCAATATCCTGGCATGCAATATAATAACTATACTCTCCTTCACTAAGTGTAAGAGCCTGGCTATGTATACTACTATTTGTATTAAAGAACTGTGCCATACTATAATAGTCTACATCTTCAATATTATATCCACATACAGCTTTTCCTAATTCTGCTCCACCCTCTGTTTCAATCTCTAAACTAACATTCAAATCAAAGAGAGTTCCAGAAGGAAGAATACTTGTAATTTCTAAAGGAGATTCAGTTTGTTTTGTAATAAATTTAAAGCTATCTTCATTATCATTTCCTGCTTGATCCATACATTTGAAATAAAAACTATTAATTTTATCATTTGCAACACCAGTCAGTATTGTTGCACATTCGTACGTCCCATAATATGCTGAACTTTGTTGAAATCCAGAATCAGCACAGGCCATAGTTGTACTCATAAATTCATAACTGCTATCATTGCTATTCCATTTACATTGTGCAGGTTCATTCGTGTAAATACTTAATGCAGTTTCACTTGCATTGTAAGGCATATATGCACCATTTGTAATGGAAGTATATTTTACTTCAGGCGGAGTAAGATCTGGAGTTGTATCAACAGTAAATCTAATAAAATAATCTCTTTCATTTGCATTGCCATTTGAATCAGTACATCGAATATAAATTGTATGTATGCCTTGAGTAAGAGCAACAACTTCTTCACTTGTCACTTCATCACCGAGAGAGAAAGTGAGTGCATGTTCATAAGTATAAATACCAGTACCAAAAGTATTTGCCATAGTATCATATTCGACACCAACTTCGCTACTATAATGACAAAGTGCGGGCTCATCTGTTTCAATTGCAAAAGTCACAGGAGTAAAAGCAGGAATGAGTTCATTGATTTCATATCCCTTATCTCCTTCTTCTTCAGTTTCAGTAATCGTAAGACTCTCCCTCAATGCTTCTTTTTGTGGAGTAATAAGAGGAGAATTCACATCATTCACATACAATGAGACACATGTTTCATTGCTTGTTCCTTCATTCACAAGATCACAGCTTGCTCCAAGAGATCGGCATTTATATTCAGAGCAAGGCGCATATTGATCATTACATAATTCACAATTCCCTCCTCCAGTAGGAGGCTGCCATAAATTACAATCAGCAGTATAACTAACAGTAGTCTCATTATCATTTGCATACTCAACAACAAGATATACAGCAGTGATAACAGTGACCCAATTTGCTATTTTTGTCACAGCACCCTTTTCTAGCCCTCCAAACAAAGTTGTTGGCAAAGGTAAAGCTCCCTCAACAAAACATCCGCCGCTATCCAGAATTTTATCCATTGCTAAGCCTTGGCCTTTTTCAACAAGAGTATCTTCAACTGCAAACTGAGGAACTTCTGGTGCAGGAGAAGCTGATCGTGAAGGACAACAATATTTATCTCTAGTCTCCCAACAATAACCTTCCTTCGCATCTTTATCTGTTGCAGAAGCACAAGAACAACTATAACCTTTTGTCCCATCACTTTCACCACAAGTATCTCTTTTTCTTTCTGATGCAGCCTTTTGTGCAGTTTCTTCATCTGGATAAAGAAAATGAGTAATCATTGTTACTGAGTTTGCATTCGTGTTCGTAGCAGTTACAGCTCCTGCAGTATCTGTTGTTTTTGAAGCAGTAGCTGCAGGACAACAATATTTATCAACAGCTGCATAACAATACCCTTCTTTCACACCAGCATCTCCTGCTGCACAAGAACAACTATATCCTTTTGTTTCAGCACTATCACCACAAGTATCTATATTCTCATCAGATGCAGCTTTTGTTGCAGCTTCTTCAGTAGCATAATCAAAAGGAGACTTTGATTTTCCACTAGCACCTTTCGCTGCAGCAGCTTTCGCACAGTCACTCCCACCCACAGCATTACTCACACCACCAACAATAACAGAAGCAATCGCAACATAAGTCACAGGATTTTTCCACACATTCGGATTATTCCACAAAATGGCATCACTTTCATCTATCTCATCAACATTCACAAGATAATCCCATGATCCAATATCTTTTGTTTCTAAGTCTTTAAAATCAAAAAAGTATTCCTCATCAAACATACTGCTTCGGAATCCTTCAAAACCAGCTTCACCAGCATAGTTATAATATGCTCCACAATCCCCTTGTGCTTTACAAAAAGTATTTTGATTAACCAGCCAATCTCTGCTCTTACATCCATCAGGGCTTTCTCCTGTAATTTGCCAACTATCTACAGGAGGCGTCTTCCCACCCAAAATTTTGTTCCAACCACCAAGGCGATAACTCACCGTACACGTTGCTGAAGCAACACTACATTCTTCTGCACTTGCTACTTCTACTTCTGCAGATGAAGAAGAACTTTCTCCCCAGAATTTTAACCCTGGGGGAACTTGTGGCAAGCAAACACCATAAGGAGTATCATCAGCAGAAGGAGATAAACTAAACTCTAAAGGAACATTTTCACTTTCCTTCCAAAAACAATCTCGAAGATCTTCATTCCCACAGCAATCATATCTTTCAGAGAGACTTTCAGGACTATTACAAGCACTACAATCATTTCTATTTTCTCGGCATGCGGCTTCTACATACTCACCATCTCCAAGATTCAAGCCTTCTAAATTCCCAAGCACTTCATTTGTTAATACACCATTCATACAAAGTTGTTCTCGATAATCAGTACAAGGCTCAACAATTTCTTCGCCATTAATACAAAGATGCCGATAATGTCGTGAGCCTACTGCATCTAAAGCTTGGCCTGGTCGAGAATCATACACACACCAAGATTCTCCATTTCTTCTTTCCTGCCCAGAAAGTGGACTCGCATCATTTTCATAAGTTTTTTCACAACTCAAATCAATACAAGTATAATCCCCATCATCCATAACATTACTTTCATCTGCTCCGCAAAGCATTCCTTGAGAATAATCACAATTTCCGCACGAAGTATCATATGCACCAGAAGCACTACAAGAATCTTCATCTTCTAAAACATACCCATTATTATAAGATTCTCTTTCATCAGAGGTGTAAATATTTTCTCGATTCGCACAAGAATCATACCAATACACTTTTCCTTGATAACATCCAGTATATTGTTGCTTCGCACATTCTGTAGACAATAAATCATTAGAGCATAATAATCCTTCATGAAATCCATCCACAGTAAAATTTACTCCTACTTCTGTAGAAGCAGCATTACAAGTCTCTCTTGTTTCAAACAAAGCACTCGTTCCAGAAACACAACATCCAAAATCTAAATTTTTCACAGAATTCAAACAGTTTGATTCTGTCTCAATCGTATCATCAAAAGCAACAGACGCTTCTTCATACGCAGAACCAACACTCTTACACTTTACTTCAGTCACAAAAAATGCTTGATCTGCAATGACACAACAACCTTTGTTGCATTGATCAATCGCACATTCAGAAGAATCACTCCAGCTATAATCTTCCTCTGCTTCACAAGTCGCTCGTGGCGTATTTTTATGACAATTACCTTCATCAGAAGAATAACAACAACCAACTTGACAAAAAGAAGTTTGTTCACAAGAAGTATACGTACTTAAAGAACTTTCATCACAATTGCTCTCATCAGTATATTGACACCAATTCCCTTCATTATCTTTTTCACAACAAGCATTGACCCCAAGAACTGGAGCAATAAAGAAAAGACTAGTAAGAAATACAATAAGTATACTAAATAAGACAAAACCTCTTTTCATATGTTCACCAAATTCTTAAAGAAGTTTAAGGACTTGAGATTTATAAATATATTGGAATTCTTATACGAGAGATCCACTTCCGGAAATCTTCCGGATTTTTCTTAGAAGTCTTTATTAAAAAGAATGTCCTTAGACTAATAAAACAAAAAGAAAACTTTAAATAGAATAAAGTTATACTCATTGTTATATGGAAACATTAACAAAAACAAGAAAAGTAGGAGGATCCCTCGTGGTAACTATCCCTAGAGAAATAGTAGAACTAGAAGACTTACAAGAAAACCAACTAGTGAAAATCGAAGTACATAAAGCCAAAAAGAGCGGTTTTGGTATTTCAAAAGGTAAAGGAATTAGATTTACAAAAGAGGATAAGTTTAGAGGGCAACTAGAAAAATGACAAAATATGTAATTGATGCATATGCATGGATTGAATACTTTAATGCAACGAAGCTAGGAGAAAAAGTAAAGGAGATTATAGAAGATAAAAATAATGAAATATATACAAATCCAATTACTCTCTCTGAACTAGCGAGTTCTTTTGAAAGGAATAATGCCTCCTTTAATGAAGAAAAGGCCATTCTTTTCTCTCTATCAACCATTTTTCAATTGGAGACTAGCTTTTTTGAAGAAGCTGGAAAACTCCATGCCCAGTTAAAAAGAGTAAGAAAACACATGAGTATGGCAGATGTATTTGTATATTATACGGCAAAAAAAATAACTGCAAAAGTAGTTACTGGTGATGAAGACTTTCGTGGTTTAAAAGAAGTAATAATGCTCAAGTAATGAAAAACAAAATCAAAATATGATATGATAAAGAAGGGGATTATTTAGAGATTACTATAAAGAAATCAAAAGCAACCTACTTTAATGAAACCAAAAAAGATTTTGCAGAAATTAAAGATACGAAAACAGAAGAAACCATAGGCTATGCTATATTCAATTTTACAAAAAAGAAAAATAAAGAAATTAATCTTCCTATATCGATAAAGGCAAACTAACGAGAATGTAGGCTCTATTCCGGAAATCTTCCGGATTTTCTTGAGAAGTTTTTATTAAAAGGAATATCCTAAATTAAAATCACAAAGGTTTAATACATGGAAGAACTTCAATATTATATGGAAAAAAAGTATCTTTTGGATATTGTAATTACAAAAGAAAAACTAAGTACAAAAAAAGCAATATTTGTTGCACACTGTACAAGTTTAGGTATAACAAGCCAAGGAGAAAACATTAAAGAAGCGAGAAAAAACATTAAAGAAGCAATTGAATTATATCTTGAAGAAGAACCTAAAAGGTTAGAAGATCTTACAACCAATGAAGCACCTTTGTTTTCAGTATTCGAGGTGAAAAAAGGTGCCAAAACTTCCCATCCTATCCGGTCAAGAAATAATTAAAATTCTACAAAGAAAAGGATTTATACATGTAAGAACAAAAGGAAGTCATGCCATTCTTGTAAAAGAAACGGAAAAAGATAAAATAACAATACCAGTCCCACTACACAAAGAACTCGCTAAAGGAACTTTATTAAGTATACTCAAACAAGCCGGAATGACTAAAGAAGAATTATATTAAACATTACTTTTACCTTGTATCGCAAACTGAAACACAAACGTATCTTCTCGCAGTTTCACTTGATACAACACATCTGGATAAGGTTTGTATTTGTAAATAGTATAACGACTTAATTTTGATAACATATAAATAAGTTGCTCAAAATCACCAACAACTGCATGATCATTCACAATATCTTGAGAAACTTCATAGAGTTCTCCTAAAGGAACATCTAAACTTTCAGAAAACTCATCCTCAGAAATGACATTATCCCCATCATCAATACTTACAGGATAATAAAGGAGTAAATCAACAGAATCTCTTTGAATATCCACACTAAGTTCCCAATCTTCTGCAGCTTCAATATCATCACTAGCATCATACACATTAATACAAGTTCCTAAAGCATCATCAATAACATCAGTGAGTTCTTCTTCCATATGAGAAACAGTCAATAATCTATTCGTACAAAAAAGCCCAACTTGATTCCAGCAAAGATAACTCACTTGTGTATCATTATATAATCTATAAGTATCCGAAGCAGGTGCAAGATATCCGCCTTGTGCAGCAATTTGTGTAACATATTGCCCACCAATTTCTACCATGCACTCCCTAACATGCTGATCAACTGCAGCCATTTGAGAAGCAGAACTCCCCCCAGAAAGTAAAGGAGGAATAATATTTTGCTGAACACCAATAAAATAAAGAATGACTAAAACAACAAGCACAATACCTAATATAATAAACAAAGTTGCCTGCCCTCTTTTTTCCATATTCATTGTATCATGCTCTCAAATTTATAAATGTTTCTCTAAGATCGAGGAACAAATTCAACATTTTCAAAAGAAGCAAACTCTTTATCTCCTGTAAGAAAAGGTATCCCAAATTTTTTAGCCATGACATACCCAATACAATCAGCCATGGAAAGCTTCCTCTTCACATGAAGCAACTTAAATTGTGCTGCATACACAAGAACATCTTTATTAAAGTCTAAAGCATAAGGATAGCATTTATCTAATAACTCTAATGCTAATTCTTCCCGTCCTTCACGTAAAAGGTTATAATATAATTCAAAAAGATTAAGCTTACTAGTAACAAAAGGACTTTGTGTGTAGACGAAATACTTTGGATTCTTTTCAATAATTTCAAAAAAAGCAAAGGTATCAAAAAAATAAAGTTTAGTCATAAAGCTCAGCTCGTGAACGATCTTTTATTTTTTGACTAGAAGTCTTTATCTTCCCATGAGCAATGCCAAAAATCTCTTCAAGGACTTTTTGACTATCTTTAATAATTAAAACAGTTACTTTTTCATTCTCCCGAATATGGGAACCTTCTACAATATTTTTAGGGATAACTAAGCCTAAAGAGTTACCCCATCGTTTAGTAATAGTTTGATAGCTCATCATTTTCTCCTGTTATACATTGTATAACTAACTTAAATAGTTTATTATTACAGAGTAAAGAATGAGTTTTAATAAAGCTTTAGCAGAAAAATCCGGAAGATTTCCGGTTCATACGCGCACAGTCCAACTGCCTTGATTACCAAATGTATCTTCACATTTCAAATGATATTCCTTAATGTCTGTAAGACCAAAGGATCCAGAACTGCTTGTAGTAGAAATGCTTGTTCCACTCCCATAATCAAAATCCTCAAAATAATATTCACAACTTGCTTCTTCATCTAAAGTATAATATACAGTACTTTCTTGTTTATAGATGGACAACAATTCTGGCGCATCAATATCTACTTCAACACTAAACGAGATTTCTGTACTATTATAATTTCCAGCAATATCATGACAGGAAATATCATAATTATAATCTCCTGCATTCAGACCTTCTAATGTTTGTTGATGATAAGAACTATTCGTATTAAAGAACGGGATCTTATCATAACTGCAAATAGCTTTTCCACTTTCTGCTCCACCAGAAGTTTGCACAGCCAATGTAGTATAATCAGTATACAAAATTCCAGAAGGAGAAACAGAATCAATATTCAATGGTGCAGTTGCTAAAAGAGTGAAAGGATAATTTTCCGTATTGTAATTGCCTACTGCATCTTGGCATGCAAAGTAATAATAATTAGTTTCTTGAGTTACATTTAACACTGTTACACATTCATTACTAAAGTAGGAGCTTGCACTCGAAGGTATACCAGCACAAGCAAAATAGCTTTCCATTAAATCATATTCTTGATCTACAGTTGACCATTTACAATTTGCAGGTTCATCAACATACACACTCAATAAAGTATCATTCACACCTGCAGGAACATAAGCACCATTTCTAACATTCGTTGCTTCAATGCTTGGAGGAGTAATATCTTCACCATCAGTTGTTTCTATTTGTATTTGGAAAAAAGCTTCATGAACATTTCCATCTTCTCGTGCTCTATCCCAGCAGCGCACATAGAAAGTAAATTTTTCATTAGGTGTAAGTATCCACGTTTGATTATGTGTATAATCAATATAACTATCAGGAAAAAATTGAGACATAGTAAAATAATCTGTTGGAGGTTCTCCACCTTGTTGAATCTTACATTGTGAAGGCTCATCTGTTTCAATACCAAAAGTGACAAATTGATAAGGATCAACTTTTGTATTAAAGTTCAAATACGTATCAGAAGCAAAAGCATAATCATCAACATTTTTAGAGATATATCCTTCAGTATCAACAAGTCCTTCAGTAGTGCTATCAGAAACATCAACCATATATTTTTTAATCACAGGATGATTCATATCATCTGCTTCAAAACCAACACACTTCGTTCGTGTTGTTCCTTGATTCTCAGAAAGATATTCACAACCAGCACCCAAAGAATTGCATTTATATTCTGTACATTCCCAACCTGTAAGAATATTTCCATCTCCATCATCCAAAGCTAATCCCCCTAAAGAAACAGGAGTATCACATAGTTCACAATCTTCAGTTCCAGCAGGTGGCTGCCATGCTTGACAATTAGAAGAGATAGTAACAGTTGTAGATTCTCCCCCCCCAGTAATAGTATAGGTAAGAACAAGAATAATTACAATAATAGCAGCAACAATCCATCCTGCACCAGGAACAGCAGCAGCACCAGTAGCAGTAGCAGTAGCAGCAGTAGCAGCAGCAGTAGCAGTAGCAGCAGCTTCAGTAGCAGCAATAGCAGTAGCAGCAGTAGCAGCAGCAGCAGCAGTAGCAGCAGCAGCACCAGTACCAACAGCAGCAGCAGCAGCAGCAGCAGCAGTAGCAGCAACAGCAGTAGCAGCAGCAGCAGTAGCAGTAGCAGTAGCAGCAGCAACAACAGCAGTAGCAGCAGCAGCAGTAGCAACAGTTATACCAGAAGAGATTATAGCATAAGCAATAATAGCACCAACACCAGCTGCAACATAACCTACAATAGCTAAGGTATTATCTTTTGAATACTCAATACCTGAAAAAGAAGCTAAACTTTTTGAAAACCCAATTAATCCCCCATAAACTCCATAATTGCCACCGTTAGCATCATCAAAAATAGTTTTAATTTCATCCCTTAATTGAGAATAAAAAAAACAGCCAATCGGAAAACCATCCGATCTATATTTACACTTATCAATACAATCTTCATTATCACCACTCTGAGAGAATTCATTCTTACATCCTTCATCCATACCAACATACGCTGAAGTTGTAGTTATACCTTCAACATCCTGCCCAAAGTATCCTTTCATCGTACTCACATTATCTTGAGAACGAGTAATATAGAATCCATCATCTACATACTTCCCAACAATATTAAATTTTGCACCACAATCCCCTCGAGAAGAACACCAACTAGAGGCCTGATCAGCAAACTCAGGAGTTAAACACTGACAATTAGAAATACATTTCCAATCAGCAGTATGCGAACTCTTAGCATAAGTTACAGGACATTCTAAATTTGCCACAGCACAAGTACTAGCAAGTTCACTACTTTCAGAAGAAAGATCTGCACCCTTAGGAACAGTTGTGACATTTGCATTCACAAGATTCTGATACACCCCATTATCCATACACCCAGAACCAGCTTGAGAAAATTGATCATCATATTCATTTCCACCAGTTGGAGTTTCAGACCATCCAGTAATTTCTACAACATCAGGACTTAAGGGGTTTATTTCTACAGCCACTAAAGGATCCATAATAGTATATTCAAAATAATTAGTATAAGGATATTGTATACAAACTTTTTCTCGAAAATCTTCACAAGGCTCTATAATTTCTTCTCCAAAATAACAAAAAGCTCGATAATGCTGGGATCCAGGCCTATCAAACCATCCCCCAGCAGGACTTTCATAGAGACACCATGATTCTCCATTATCTCTTTCTTCTCCAATCCTTTCATCATGAGTATTTCGTGCTATCCAATCTCCCTTTAAATTAATATTATATTTTCCATTAAAAGTACTTTCACAACCAGTACTCTTACAGCTTATATCTCCACTCGAATCAGTCCCACACCAAGTACCATCAGCATAATCACAATCTCCTTCTCCTCCTTCACCACCTACAATTCCTTCTTGATTCCCACAACTATCAAACCAATACACATCTTCATCAACACATGCTTTAGTATCTTCCTTAATACATCCACAATTTCCAGAAAGTTCAGAACAATATGTCTCTTCATAAAAACCAGTTCCTTCAGTTAAATCAATATCAGGATCATCACACATCGCATACGTATCATACGTACAACCATCACCAGAAACACAACATCCTTTATCAGCAGCTTTACAAATATCTGTACAACTAGATTCAGAATCAACAGCTCTCCAATCAAGAACAATATCTTCAAGATCTTTAATAAGTATTTCACAATATGCTTCTGTTGTATATGCACACTGCGATTCTGCAATCACACAACAATTTTTTTCACAGGCAGTGACTTCACATGCACTTCCTTCTTGCCAAGAATACCCTTCAATATTATTACATGTCGCTTGCGCAACACCTTTAGAACACTTTCCCACATCAGAAATACAGCATCCAGCTTTACAAAATTCAGTCTGTTCACAAGAAGTCGTTGCTTGTAAAGTTCCTTCAGCACAATTACTTTCTGCAGTATACACACAATTTTCTCCTGAGATACTTTCTTTACAACAAACATTTTGTTCTTCTTCCGCAGAAACAAAAGAAAGATCAGAACTCATAAAACTTATACTAACTGTAAGAAATATCATAAGCACAGCTTTCAGACTAAGACTAACACCTCTCATATTTATTCATATTAAATAAAGAAGTTTAAATATCTTTCTTATTAGAAAAGGGAACATTTATAAACAAGTGTAGTTTATTATAAACACATGTTTCAGGAATTAAACACATTAAAAAACTTCCTAGAATGTCCTTTAAAGGATTTAGGAGTAAGGGAATATGCGAGAGCAACAAAAATAAGCCCTGCAACTGCAAGTAGGATTTTAAAAGAATTAGGGAAAAAAGGGATATTAAAAGAAAAAAAAGAACGAACATTTATACTATATAAAGCAAATGTAGAAAATGAGCTGTACAAAGACATAAAAGTATTTTATAATATCAGAAAAATAAAAGATTCAGGTCTTTTAGAAAGTTTAAATCAATTTTATTTAAAGCCAACTATAATCTTTTTTGGATCTGCTTCAAAAGGTGAGGATATAGAAGGGAGTGACTTTGATTTAGTTATTATATCTGAAAAAACAAAAGAATTCCCTGAAGAAAAAATATTTGAAAAGAAAATAAATAGAAAAATTCAATTATTTAGAGTAAAAAATATTAAAGACCTTAAAAATGAACACCTTATAAATAATGTTTTAAATGGAATAAAAATCCAAGGAGAAGTACAATGGATTTAGGTGAATGCTACAATAAAGGGCTAATCCGTAAAACCTCTATCGATAAAGAATTAATCAAATCTTTAATAAAAATGTCAGAATCAAAAATAATCGCAATAAATACTGCAAAGATAGACGAAATAACAATCTCTGCATATATTTCTATGGCTTATGATGCATTAAGAGAAATTTTAGAAGCAATTTGTATAGGAAAAGGATACAAAGTAACATCACATCAGTGCATTGGAGAACTTCTAAGAACAATTACCCTTAATTTTGAATATTCTGAATTTGATAGAATGAGATATATTAGAAATGGAATTAATTATTATGGTAAAGAAATAGAACTAGAGCAAGGAAAAGAACTTCTTCAAAAGATTTTAGTTTTAAGAATAAAAATTAAAGAAAGAGAACTCCAATTTTAAAGAAAATATCGAAAGTCAACAGTAAAAGGTAACATTTCATTTCCATACGCATCAATACAAACAATCACATACTGTGAAGAAAGATCACTAATACTCAAACTATGATCAGTAGAAGCAGTCCCTGAAAGATCTTTTCCTACACCATAAGAGAAATCCTCATCATCCCATTGACAATTAGAAGCTTCATTCGTAATCACATACAACGTGCTTCCAAGATAATACACACTTTCAATCTCTGCAGCACTTTCATCTTTATCTATAGTAAAAGTAATTTCACTCACAGCAGTATTTCCTATACTGTCTACACAAGAGACATCATAAACATAATTTCCTTTTTCTAAATTAACTTGAGACTGTTCATGATAACTTCCACCAGTAAGAAACATTTTTTGTAAAGTACCACCACTTTTTGCATACTGGCAAACAGAACTTCCTTTACTATCTACACCACCATCAGTATTCACCATAAGGTAAATATCATTATAATAAAGAGTTCCTGAAGGAGAAGTTTGTGTAATTTCCAAAGCTTCACTCTTGCTCACATACCATTGTTTTGTTTCTGTTTGAGTATTCCCATAACTATCTTGGCATAAGAAATACACTGTTGTCGTTCCATCCTGAAGAGGAATAATAAAGTCACAAGGGAAATATCCATAATATTCATCTCCACTAGATCCAACACAAACTCCAGTATTTGTCATAGTCTCAAAAGTATCTGTGGATACAGAAGAATATTTACAAGTAGATTCTCTATCAATATACAAAGTTACTGCTTCACTACTTTTCGT
>JAUYPF010000038.1 GCA_030697685.1 bacterium
ATGAGAAAAAGCTTATTACTATTCTTAAAGAAAATGATAATAAGTTATGGCAAAAACAACTCGAAATAAAGTCAGGCCTATCGAAAGTCAAACTCAGTCGTTTACTCTATAGTATGGAAAAGCGAGGCTTAGTAAAGAAAGAAGCCTATGGGGCAAGTAATATTATTCATTTGCTAGAAGAAAACAAGTCTCAGGAAGTGTAATGCCTATTCCTTTTAAAAATGAAAGAGAAAAATGTACATTTTTGTTGTTATCTAGATTTTTGCGATATTGCTTAAGCTTTTAAGAAACCAACCTAGTATAATCTTCGTCTTTTTGTTGAGCCTCTGCCGGTGACTAAGGCCTGGAGCGAAGCGATAATAAAACTACAAATCTCTAGCTATTTTTAGAAGTACATAAAGTACAAGGATTAGGCTTAAATAGTACTACTCATTAGAGGTTATTATGATAGACACAGAAAAGACTTTAGAGGAACTTTTAGAACAGAGAGTTATTACAGGATATAATGTTTTTGATAGACCATTAGAAAGACAAAATTACGCCTTTATTCTTTCTAATTTACATAATACAGAAGGCTATTTAGAAGATGTAAAAAAAGATCTCAGCCTCTTAACAAGATCAAATAGGCAAATAAAATACTCTCTTAGGAATAGGGATACGACTTTTATTTGGAGACCTAGTTATAAAATTAGAGATGATCATGGTAGGCTTTATGAGAATTTACTCATTAGAAAAGGAAAAGAATATTTGGATTTAGAGAAGATTTTTGGTAATACCTTGATGGATTCTGATCTTACAGAGCAAGACCTTAAAAACCTCATTGCTGAAGCAAAAGGATATGAAATTGTTGTAGATTGCAAAAATAGAGAGGAAATATGTGCTCTTGCAAATCTCTTTAGAAGAAAAAGTATTGCTGGAGGAGAAGTAGTTTGGAAAGATGCTTATGATGTGCCTTTGATACTATTAGAAGGAATTAGGAAAAGTTTTCCTGGATTTGAAAAGATCCGCTTTTTTAAGGCCCATTTTGGAGAACAGGAAATAAGTTTTATTACACCCTTATCCTTTGAGAAATCTGCTTGGATAAAAGGAAAAATATTCAAAGAGAGGATAAGATATGCAAATAAAGTCTTTATACAGGATATGTTACAAGACATTGAAAATACGTAAGGAATATAAACTCAAAAAAGAATATAATACTATGCAAAGCTATATTGAAATCAGAGAAAGTATAGGAGATTTAAAAGAATATTTTACTTTTCCTGATGCACCTGGAGCTCTTATTCAAAGAAGACCAGAACTTGCTCAGCGTGCAATAAATTTATTAGATAAAATTCAAGAGATAAGTAATCAGGAATATGTTTTTCTCCATGTTCAAAGTGGACCTTTTGGGGGAATTTGTGCTCCTCGCCCAAAAAATTATAATCCTAACAGTGTAACAAATACAATTTTAGGCTCTTATGATCGTCAATATTTTGTTAATTTCATAGAGAAACATGTTGTTCAATAAGGAAAGAGAAATTCTATAGCTCTTTATTTGTATAGCCTCTGCCGGTGACTAAGGCCTGGAGTGAAGAGACGACAAAAATTAATTATATGCTTCTCCTTTCAATTCCCTTATACGTTTTTCAAAAGAATCTTTATCATATATTTTCACTATATGATTTACTGTAGGACTGGGACTAAAATCTTGAGGATAAAGTTCCATAAATGCTCCTATTCCTAGTTGTTGTATATACTTATAGACATATTCTTGACCAGTTACTTTTGAGGCAGCATCTATTAATTGCACTGCCCTTTCTAAAACACTGAGATCTGTAATTTTTTCAGGTCTTTTTTTAATTATCCATAAACTTGGAATGTAATGTTATTTCTCCACAAACAAACCTCAATAATGCAGAGTTTCACATTGTTTCAGGCAAGTTCTATATACTTTGCCTGCCTAATAACATGAAACCGAAGGAGGTTTTGAACACATGAAAAAAATAATGGGATTATTCGTACTTATACTCCTTTCATTGAGTATGGTAACAGCAGCACATACAGAGTCCTCTTTAGAGGTAGAGACTGTTGTTGACGCAGGTGTCACACCAGACAGTATATTATATGGCATTGACCTTGCTCTAGATAAGATTTCTTTAGCATTAAAGGTGAGTTCAGAGAAAAAAGTTGCTAAAGGTTTAGAAATTGCACAAGAGCGATTATTAGAAGTGCGAGCAATGTTGCAAGCAGGAAATGCTGAAGCAGCTGCAGAAGCAGAAGCAGAGCATGGAAAAGCTTTAACCAAAATAGAAACAGAACTCGAAACCTTTGATGCAGAAAGTTCTCAAGAAGAATTAGAAACGGAACTAGAACTAGAAGTAGAAGTGGAAAAACATAAAGAGCGAGTGAAGGATTTGAAGATAACAATAAAAGGTGATTTTAGTGACGAAGAGATTTCTGCACTTGTAGAGAGTATCCTTTCGAACTTAGAAGGACAAACTTCTTCCTTAGAAATTAATATAAAGCAGAAAAAAGGACAGACAAAAATTACTATTGAACAGGAAGGGACAGATGCAGAAGAACTCGAAGATAGTCTTGAAGAGAGTCTAGGTATTGATCTGGAAGAAGAAGAAGAGGATGCACGAAAAGATCTTTCTCAAGCAGAACAACAAATCACGAAAGCACAGGAGAAAATAGATAGTGAGATTGCACAAGGAAGAGATGCTTCTGTTTCTGTGGCTTTGCTTCTAGAAGCACAAGAGTCCTATGCACAAGCATTAGTTGCCTTTGAAGCTGGGGATTTTGATGCTGTAGAAGACTTTGCAGAAGATGCATGGGATCTTGCGAATGAAGCACGAAAAGGAAAGAACTTTGAAAAAGAAGACTCTGGAGATGATGAAACAGAATCTACAGAAGTAGAGCTAGAACTTGATGAAGATGATTCTAAAGATAAAGGAAAAAATAAAGATGACTCTGAAGAGGAAGAAGAATCTGAAGAAGATGTCTCTGTAGATGCAGAAGTGGAGCTTTAAACTCTCTTTTTTTTATTTTATTATTTTTGCAGGAAATATTTCTGTTTTTTGTGTTGTGCTACTTTGCATAAATGTAATGCTATCTTTTAATTGCCCAGAAATAGAACCTTTGCAAAAGATGGATGCAAAGCTCTTTAGAACATTTTAATTACATTGCTCGTAATCTTCTTATCCTGTCATCTATATCTGGATGTGTAGAGAATAGCTTTGTTACTAGACCTTTTGTTTTTCTGAAAGGTGAAGAGATGAATAAATGTGCTGTTGCTTTGTTTGCTTTGTCTACTAATGGGTCTGGGTCTTCTTTAATTCTTTCTAGTGCACTTGCGAGAGCTTCTGGGTTTCTGCATAATACTGCGCCGTTTGCATCTGCTAAATATTCTCTTCTTCTGCTTACTGCTAGTTTTATGAGCTCTGCAATAATAGGTGCAAGAATTGCAAGAATAAATGCAGTTATGATAAGGATTATCGTGAGTTGGTTTGTGTCTCTGTTTTTATTTCCATGCCCGCCCCAGAGATAAGATCGAATGATTAAATCACTCAGCAAAATCGTGACCCCAATAAGTACTACAGTAATGAGCATGATTCTTATATCATAGTTTTTTATATGTGACATTTCATGAGCGATGACACCTTCTAGTTCTTGCCTGTTTAGTTTTTTTAATAGACCTGTTGTTACTGTGATTGATGCGTTTTCTGGTTTTGTTCCTGTTGCAAATGCGTTTAAAGCTGTATCTTCAATGACATAACATTTAGGTGTGGGAATACCAGCGGCAAGTGCGAGTCCTTCTACTGTATGAAAAAGATGGGGATGTTCTTTTTTGGTTGCTTCCTTTGCACCTGTTGTTTTTAGAACAAGATTGCTTCCATTCATGTACATAATGACTGTGTAGAATAAAGCGCCTATGAGAGCAATTATAAGTCCTAGAATTGGTGTGGCAAGGATGAAACCAAGCACATAGCCTAATGCTGCAATGAAAAGAATGAAGGAGAATATCAATACATATGTTCTTCTTTTGTTTGCTCTGACTTCCTCATGAATATTTAGTTTTTCCATTCTCTAGAATTGCACTTTTATATTCTTTTTTTCTTCTTCAGGAACAGGATACATTTCTTTTTCCTTGAAAGAAAACATTTTTGCAAGAGTATTTGTTGGGAAGGATTGTATTTTGTTGTTAAATTCCATCACCATGTCGTTGTAGTGCTGTCGTGCGTAAGCTATTTTGCTTTCTGTGCCTGAAAGTTCTTCTTGGAGCTGCATGAAGTTTTCGTTTGCTTTTAATTGAGGATAGTTCTCTGATACTGCAAAAAGGGATTTTAGTGTTCCTTCAAGCATATTTTCTGCTTTTCCTTTTTGGTCTACAGTTGTTGCATCCATAAATGCTGTACGTGCTTTTGTAACACCTTCTAATACACCTTTTTCATGTTTTGTGTAACCCTTAACTGTTTCGATAAGGTTTGGAATGAGATCGAATCTTCTTTTTAATTGTACATCAATTTGTGCCCAAGCATTTTCTACCTGGTTCTTTAATCGTACAAAACTGTTGTACATTATTATTACAGCTAGGATTATTACTACAAGAATTATTCCTATTACCCAGATTATTGTACTCATAGTCCACAGAGATATAAGCTTGTTTTTTTAAATGTTTGCTTTTTGGTTTTTATAGGAATCATTAGCTTTTTAAAGGTAGAATTTTTCTTTTTATTCTAGGCCGCGATGGCACAACCTGGTACTGCGCAAATTATTTTTCCTAGGGAGAGTAAGTGTAGGCCTGGAATTTCGTATCAGGGAGCTTGTTTCCGCAAGGATATCCCGGTTCAAATCCGGGTCGCGGCGCTTTTTTATTATTTATTTACTGTGCTCATCAAGTCTATTTACCATTTCTTCTAGTAGTGTAATATAATAATGACTCTTTATCTTGTCTTTATGTTCTGCAATTATTCTTCTTGATTCTGCAGAATCTCCTGCTTTGAAATATAATGCTGCGGTACTGATTATAAAGGATTCACATATTATTGGCATTGTTGGAAAAATAAGATTAATAGTTTCTTCTTCTTTTCTTGCAGCTTGTGCATATAATTCTTTAGACTGTTTTGGATTTGTGTTGGTTAACTGTTTTGCTTCTATGGCAAATAGTTCAGACTCTTCATGCAATTCTCCCCATAGCCCATATCTTCTTAATCTTCCATACATTTTATTTTTCTTTCTCAAAATGATATTTAAAAGCTTTTCTATACTCTGGTATTTTGTTCATTTTAGGGGATTATTTCTACTCCATTATATTTTAAATATGTAAAATCTTTTTCTTTTATGCTCTTGTCTTTTATATGATTTTCTATTTCTGGGAGTTTTTCTTCTATGCTTGTTATTAAAAAATGAATGGTTTGACAAAGTGCAGCGTATGCTTCTTTTCCTCCATGCTGTGTGAGGTTTGTGTATAAACATCTTCCTCCACATTTCTCAAAAATATCACATTCTGTACAAGGACTTTGTACTGATATTTCTTTGATGTTTGATCCTAGTTCTCCACAATAATATTTTTTCATAGACCCCATGATTGGACAAGGAGAAATTTTTCCATTTGTCGTGATTGTATAATTTGCAAAGCCTGCACCACAACGCAATCTTGTTTTTTCTTTTTTTCTGAGAGAATCCGTTAAGGCAAGGAATGGATATAATCGTAAAACTTTTCCTTTTTTCATTTCTTCTACCCAGAAGTCTAAAAGTTTTTTTAGCTCTAAATTATATTGGTTATACCAATCATAAGGGCTATCTTCGTAAAACATAGCATCCAATTGCCAGTGAATATTGCCAAAACCATTTTGTAAAAGCCACTGTACTTGGGAAAATAAAGATGAATTTCTTGTTATTGTTATCCTTGCAATGAGCTCACCCTTGAATCCATTTTCTTGGATGTATGATATATTTTTTACTATTTTTTCATGGACTCCTTTTCCTCTGTTTCTATTTGTTGCTTCTGCATCTCCATCAATAGAAATTAGAATGGTGTGAAAACGTTCAAGGTAGTCTTTTTCTATTCTATTGAGAAGAATACCATTTGTTTGCAACATGTAGCCTTTGCATGGCACTGTGTCCATAATTTCTTTTATTTTTTTGAGTGCTAAAAGGGGTTCACCGCCATAAAAGGTTATATAATCTTCTTTTTTGATTTGCTTTTTTAGATCTTCAATCTTATAGTTTGTTGTTTGAGGATTTGTGTACTCGTAGAGTTCTTCATCTGGATTGGCAAAATTCTCTCTGTCACAATAGGAGCAGGATAAATTACAGTCCGTACGCATAATAAGATGGTAAAACATAACTCTAAGGAAAAAGTAAAGTTTCTTAAATGCTTTCTTTTTCTTTTCTGCTATGAAAAAGACTCCTTATTATTCCTTTGCAAATGGGACGCTTCCTCCTGGATGCCAGATGTGTGTACAAGGAAGAAAACTTGTCCTTTTTGTTACAGGTCTTTGTCCTCGGTCTTGTTATTTCTGTCCTCTTTCTGAACATAAATTCCATAAAGATGTTATGTATGCAAATGAACGGCCAATAACAGAGTTGAAGGAAATTATTGAAGAAGCAAGGATTTCAGGAGCTCATGGATGTGGTATTACTGGCGGGGATCCTCTTGCACAGTTTGAAAGGACAATAAAAATTATTCGAATGTTGAAGTCTGAGTTTCAGAATTTTCATATTCATTTGTATACTCCTCTTGAGCTTGTGAGTGAGGAGAAGATTCATATTCTTGAAGAAGCTGGGCTTGATGAAATTCGTTTTCATCCTGATTTAGATGATACAAAACTTTGGGAGAAGATAAAAATTCCTACAAAAATGATGAAAGGGATTGAAGTTCCTTGTATTCCAGGGAAAGATATTCAAAAACTTCTTCGCTTTGTTCAGGGGCATGTTACCTTTGTTAATTTGAATGAATTAGAATATGCTGATGCATCACAAAATAAACTTGAAGAAATGGGTTATACAACTAAAAATATTTATTCTTATGGGATTGCAGGTTCAGAAACTTTGGGTTTACAGATGTTAGGGGCTTTTCCAGAGATGCGAATGCATTTTTGCACTGCAAAACTTAAAGATTCTGTACAGATGGTAAACAGACTTTCTCTACGTGCGAAAAATGTTCAGAAACCTTATGATCTTGTTCGAGGGATGTGTTTGCTTCGTGGAGCAATTTATGGTGAAGAGGATCTCCAGATCATGAAAGAAAAATTGCAAAAATTATTTTTTGTTGATATTGATCATTTGAAAAAAAGACTCCTTTGCTCGCAAAAAGATTTGAAACTTTTTAAGAAGAAAATACGTACTCTTGGATATAAGCCTGTGCTTGTAGAAGAGCTTGCAAGTTATGATCAGATGGAAATTGAGTCTATGGAGGTATAACTTTTTTTCACCCGAAGGTTTATAAAAAGATTCTTTTGCTGTTTTAGTATGAGTTTTGAAGAGCATCCATCTTTTTTGTATGATACAAGCATGTATAGGCCTATTCGCCTAGCACTACAACCATCTCGTCTCTATAGGTATACTTTACACCCTTTGGGATTTTCTGTTCCAAGTGATATTTCGAATAGAATTATTCAAAATTTGGTTGATACGCTTCGTTCTGATAAAAGACTTCCTCCTTTTGTTTTTACAAAAGATATTGTGTTTGATCAAAAAGATGCTTTTGTCACAAAAAAAGTTTCTTTTTATAATACCTGCAGGGATTATGAGGATTTCTCTTGTTATGAAAAGTGTATTGAGGGGCAATTGCATGCATTTTCTTTTGCTGTTGGTTTAGAAATTCATTTTGCAGAAAAGAAACATTTAGATACTGAAAAAGAACGACGCTTGTATTTTGCTTTGCGTGAAATTGCACGAGAAAATAGATACCTTTGCAGTTTTTAGTTTTTCAGATGCTTTGGAATAGGATATTTTTCAAATTCTTTTAGGAGATTTTTTCCGTGAATTAAGCGAGAAAATGCTTCTGCTTCCATTTTTGCTCCTGTTAATGCATTGTGTGGTTTTGGTTCTTCTGGGAGACCAATATAAACAAGAATTGTATCTAACTTTACTCCTGTTCTTTTATTTTTTAGTTGTAAAACTCCTCTTTTGAGCATGTGTATGTATGCAATTGTATGAAGATCGATGGTTCTATACGTTGCTGTCCATTGTTCTTTCTCTCTTCTTGCAGTTGCTGTAATGAAATCTCTGTCAAAAGAAGGATTCTCTCCTGCAAAAGTGTGCTCTTCACAACTTTCTAACCACTTAAGAAAAGCTTTTATTAGCTCTTTTTGTGTTTTTTCTTTGTTTGTTATTTCTTCTCGTGTAAAGCCATTAATATTTAATGCTGCTTGTTCAATTTCTGCATTAGCCCATATTCTACATTCTGCGTAGAATTGATTTTCAGGATTTGCAAAGTCTATTGCGCCAATGCTTAAGATGGATGTTTTTTCTGGATTAATACCAGATGTTTCTACATCTACTACAATCATTTTGTTAATGCCTCCCAGTTTTGTTCATAGTCTTTGAATTTTTGTTCAAATTCTTCTTTATTGGATAAAGGAATATTTAATTGTTCCAGTTTTTCTTTTAAAAATAAGATGTCTTTCTCTTTATTTTCCTCTGTAGACATTTTTTCTAGTTCTAAAATGTATCCATAACCTTTTGTATCATCAATCATTACTGATATTCCTTCCCATGCAAAGGTAGTTCGTGTTCTATACCATTTTATCTTTGGGGTTAAACCAATAATTGTAAATATCTTTTCTATTTTAGGAAAATCTTCTTTTTGAAAATGTATTTCTATTTCTTCTCTTGCTTCATCGTGTAGTTTCCCTTTTTTTAACCAGACCTTTGCAAAGAAATCATTTTTTTGTATTCTTAGATCTTCATTTGTGTTTAGGTAATGTGTCTCTTGTTTTTCTGTTGCAATAAAACTAGCATTTTTTTGAAATAATTCTAAAAGCTCTTTATATTTTTCTGCTGTAAGAAATGTTCTGAGTTCTACTTCTATATTCATAGAGTTACATAAATATTTTTGTTTAATAAAGATTATTGTGTTTCTTCTTGTATCCATTTATCAAAGGAATAATTTGCTTCTACATTCATCTTTAGAATACAAGGAGTTTCATAAGGGTGTATTTGTTCTATTTCTCTTTTAACTTCTCCCCAGAGTTTTTCTTGTGTTTTTAATAAAGAAACATATTCTTTTCCTGATTCTATCTCCCCTTTCCAAAGATAAGAGCTTTCTATTGGAAAGAAATTCGCACAAGCAATGAGTTTCTTTTCTAGAAGATGTTTTACAATCTTTTCAGCTTCTTCTTTATTTTTATGCGTAGAATAAATAAGAATCATTTTATTTTAGTCTCTCATGTAAATCGTCTTTTGACTTTTCTTGTACTTTCTTTGCTTCAGCTTGCAAATCAACACCAAGTTCTTTCAATGCTTTTACATGTGCATCGATTTGCTGTTGAACTATTTGTAAAAGCTTTACAAATTCTTGTTGTTCCATTACGAGAACTGAAAGTGCGCCTTTGTGAACACCAATTTGTTCTTCCTTGTTGTTATTTGTAGTCATTTTATCTTTTTTTTTAATCAAAAGCTATTTAAATACTTGTCTTTTTACTTATTTTATGGGTCTTGAAGATATTGTTAATTTTTTACTGAAACCTGTGGAATCATTAGGGAGTATTATTTATGATATATGTTTTACAACAAAAATAGATAAAGTAGTTACGAAAAAAGATGGAATAGAAGTAATAAGTTATAAGAGAACATATTCTGGAAGTGATCTTCAGAAAGCATTTGAGATTATGGGGAGAGATTACCTTGGCGTAAAAGAGTTTCTAATGAAATATACTCTTCGTCCTGTAGATACTGTTGCTGTAACTATTTATGATGTGATAGAAGCTCCTGTAAAAGCTTTGTATGAAACTTTAGATAAAAAAGTCTTTACTCCTTCTATAGAATTGGTGAAAAATAATCCTTGGAAAGTAGCTGGTCTTGTTTCACTACCATTAGCTTTGTATGCTAGTTCTTTGTTTTATGCAGCTGGATATCCTTTATATGTCTAGAATGTTGGCGGCAATTCATTGTGGCCAAACTGAATAACCAAATCTACTTCTGCATCTGGGACATCACAGACACCATAACAAGTATCTAACCAAAGAAAGATTTGTGCGTTTGTTTTTGTGTTCAGAATATCAATAATTTCTGTGCCTTGCGGTTTGAGTCCATCACCTAATTGGATGAGCACAGTTTTTGCTTTGCTTTCATTAATTTCTTTTGCTACTCTTTCCAATTCAAGGTCGTATTCCATTTATTTTTCCTTTTCAATAAGCATTCCATCAAGAGAACACAGTGTTCCAATGAGATATCTTGAACCTTTGTAAATACTTTGACAGCCTTCTACTCTTTCTCCATTGGGGATATATTCAATATCAACTGTAATTTTATAATCCCGTAATTGCCCATTATATTTTTTTTTAAAGTAATCATAAATATAACCTGGAATAATAACTGTTGTTTTTTCTGAGCCTACAAATGGATATACTTCATCATGTGTGTGTTTATCAACTATATTACTTCCAGAAAAAGTGATTCTATGTTTTTCCATAGTTTTTTGTTGTATAGAAGGTCTATTTAAGCTTTTCTTCTTTATGAAGATTTCTCTTTTCCTTTCAATATCTTATACAACTCATTCACATTTAACTCAAAAGCACACACAGGGAATTCCAAAGAAAAGTTCTTCAACACTTGAGGATGTATTTCTCCCACATATGCTAATTTAACGCCATTCACAGAAACTCGTGCACATCTTCCAGAAATAAAAGAATCATGTTCTTCTTCTTTCATTTCATAATCTAAACCTAAACCTTTTAGAATATAATCCAGCACTTGTTTTGCTTTAGTAAAGTTTGCTTCTTTTTCTGCATGTGCCCAAGCGAGACGTTTGATAGTTTGTGTTCCAGTCTCTGCTTTTTCATCTAAGATCACACATTCTCCAAGTTCATAGATTTGTTGTGGATATTCCTGCGTTTTATTATTTTCTAAAAATTCCATTAATGATGGAAGCACCCAGGATCTAATACAGGACCATTTGCTTGAAACAGGATTTGCAATTTCTACACAGTCTTGTTCTTTGATATTCATTTTCTCAAAAAGAATTTCTTTATTTGAAAGTGTGAAGTTGAGTAATTCTTGTGCTCCAAAGCCAGGAAGAACATTTCTAATGGATTCACAGAATTGTTCAAAGTCTGAGAGTTCTCCTCGTGTTGCAAGATTTGGAATAATTGTTTCTATATTATTAAATCCATAAGAGATGAGAATGTCTTCAATGACATCAACTGGGTGAAGAATATCTTGCCTAAATGAAGGATATTCTACGTCCAAACAATCTTTTGCTTTCTTTACATCGTAACGAAATCTTTCCAGGAGTTCTTTGAGTTCTTTTAAGGATAGTTTTAGACCTGTTATTCTTTCAATGTCTTCAAATTTTACTTTTATTTTTTTTGGGGTAAAGTCTGGAGTGATTATTTTTTGTTTTCCATAATCTATTGTTACAGAGTGAATTTTTCCTCCACGGTCTGCAAGTGCACATGCCATAACATTTAAAGCAACTTTACAGTCTTCGAGATTTGTTCCTGTTATCTCTAAAAAAATATTTTTTGTTTTTTCTGTTACTTTTCCTGTAGTTTCAGAGTTTGTAATAGGAGGCATGGAAGCAACAACATTATTTTTGTCGATAATAATAGGATAGCGATCATGCCCTTTCAATAAGTGTGCATATTCTATTCCTTTTGGATGCTTTTCTAGGACTTCTTTCAAAGTCATTTCTTTTGTAAAACCTAAAGGAACAAATTTTATCTCTGTAGGCTTGCATGCTTTGTATGTAAGTGGAGCAGTTATTTTATCATAATCATAAATACCTAAACCAACTGTTTTTCTTTTTCTACCAAAAGTCATGGATACTTTTTCTTGTAATTGAATTAATTGTTTGAGCAGTTCTTCTGTAATGGAAATATCTGTAATGACTGCTGCAGTAATGAAAGGACGAACTTCGTCTACTGTTCTATCTACATGAATATAAAGATCTGACGCTTCTGCAGTATATTTTCGTATGCCT
This sequence comes from bacterium, assembly GCA_030697685.1. Classification (GTDB taxonomy): domain Archaea; phylum Nanobdellota; class Nanobdellia; order SCGC-AAA011-G17; family GW2011-AR17; genus JAGVZZ01. The sequence continues at coordinate 12,131 of JAUYPF010000038.1, forward strand.
CTTTCTTTAGTGTAGAATGGAGAAAGTGCTCGGGCCATACCTTCTGTAGACCAAAGGTCAGGGCGATTGCTTTCTTTACAATCAATTTTTAGAAGATCACCTTCTTGTCCATCAATTTCTCCTTTTACCCAAAGTAAAGCTTCTGCTTCTAGATTCTCACGAGTAATTTCTTTTCCAATAAGTTTACTGAGATCTTTTAATGAAATATCAATGGTTGGCATTTTATATTATCCTTGGCTCACGAAGCCATTTTAGATCTTGACTGAATAAATATCTAATGTCTTTGATTCCTAATTTGAACATTGCTAATCTATCTATACCTAAACCCCATGCCATGACTGGTGTTTCAATGTTGAGAGGTTGTGTAATTTCAGGGCGGAAAATTCCTGCACCACCAAGTTCTACCCAGCCAAGTTGTGGATGTTTTGCAGAAATTTGTACAGATGGTTCTGTGAATGGATAATAGTCAGCAAAAAATTTTACTTCTTCTGCACCTGCAATTTCTATTGCAAAAAGTTTGAGCATTCCTAAGAGTGTTCTAAATGAAATAGATTTATCTGTGATAAAACCATCAAGCTGATTAAATTCAATAAGATGTGTTGCATCAAGGACATCTGGGCGATAGACTCTTGAGATTGTAAAATATTTAGAAGGGTTTTCTATGCCTTTGACCATTTGTCGCGCAGAGACTGCTGTTCCGTGTGCTCTAGGCATAAGCTGCATTGCGATTTTTGCATCCCATTTATAGCCCCAGCCTGTGGAACCAGTGCGTGCTCCATCCTGATGTGCATTTTTTATTCTGTTTACGACAAGATCATTTGGCAGTTTTCCATGTGTAGGATGTTTTAAGTGATATGTATCTGTCCATGTTCGTGCTGGATGGTCTTGTGGCTGAAAAAGAACATCAAAATTATAAAATTCTGTTTCAATTAATGGACCATTCATCTCTTTGAAACCTAGTTGTACTAATTGCAATTTAATTTTATTGAGGAATTCCATATATGGCTGTCTTTTTCCTCCATAGATTTTTGGGACATTAATTTTTACATCATATTTTCTGAAATTTTTTCCTTGCCATTTCCCTGTTTTGAGTAGATCAGGAGTAAGTGTTTCGATAAGGTCGAAATCAATCTTTTCTTTGAGAAGCTTTTTTCCTAGTTCTGTGAGTGTGATTGTTTTTGTTTTTTCTATTGTTACTTGGATAATCTCTTTTCTTTTTTTGAGGTTTTCAAAAGCTAGTTTTTCTTCTTCTGTTAAGGTCTTTTGATCTTTGGGAAGCCCCTTAAGAAATTTTTCTTCTAAAAACTCTTTGTCTAGAAGTTTTTTTCCTTGTTCTGTAATTTCTATTTCTTTGCCCATTGAAATTGCAGCTTTTTTCTTTAATTCACCTATGGCAATATTTTTCTCGCTGTCTTCTAGTTTTATTTCTTCTAAGGTTAGCTTTTTCTTTTTGAGTTGTTCTAGTAGACGCCTTTCTGGAAGACCTGCTATTGCATACTTTTTTCCTAAGTTTCCAAAAGTAATTATTTCTGTAATTTCTGTTTTTATTTTGAGAAGTTCTTTGTTCTCCATCCACTGCAAGGCTCGCATGACTTCTACTTCCTGCATTTTGGTTTGTTCAAGCAAATCTTGGAAGAGTATATTGTTCTTTAGAAAAGGAATGATCTTTCTTTCTAAAGGGTGGAGACTCTGTATAATGTTTTGCATGCTTAGAAAGATAAAATAGAACTTTTTAAGGCTTTTGGGGTTTACTTTAATCTATATTGGTTTAGTTTAGCATATAGTTATTGTAAATTTCTATAAAGAAATAGTTGGTATATGATATTCTTCTAGTTTGTGGAATAAATCTTTTATTCTTCCATTTCCAGTATTTTTTCTTTCCATTGCATGAAATTCAAGTTCAATTATTTTTACTCTTCTTTTTTGTTCTTCTCGTGATAGGAGATATATGTTTGGAGCGACAATAGTTATTGCTGGAACAAGACTCCATAGTAAAGTATAAGGGTTCATTTTTTCTGATGTTACTATTATTGGTGGAATGAAACTCAAAAAAACGCCTAAGGCCATGTATGATGCATATTTTTCTATTCCATCTCCTTCTGCTGGTTTTACTCGTATTGTTCCATGTGATTTATGTGTTTTAAAAGGAATTTCTGCTGAAAAATTAAAAATGTTTCCGGCATTTTGATCTTGTGCGATGCTTTCTAAGCTTCTCTCGTTTCCTTCGAGATATATTCTTTCTTGTGTTACTTCTAATGGTTCATATGCATGTGTGATAATTTTTAGAATGTCTCTGGTTGTTATGCTAAAGTCTTGTAAGGAAATATCTATCGGCCAGTTCCATTTGCTGCTGGCTTCATAGAAAAATGTTTTAGTAATTTGGTTCATAGAAATATCTCCTCTTTCACCCCTTAATATTATTTACTATAAAAGAAAAACTACATTCTTTTTAGGCCTTTCCAACCAAGTTCAAACATTTGGTTTAATGCTTGTGCAAAGTAAGGAGTTTTTACCCAAATTCCCATATCATAAGCTTCATGCACGTCTTGGTCATCTGCAAGCATAAAGAGCAATTCTTTTCCATCTACAACAATGAATCTTGCTTTGGTATTTTCATCAGAAGCTCTTAATTCAATTGCATCTCTTATTTCTTTAGGAATAAAAGAAAGTTCTTTTACAGGTGCAACAATTTTTACTTTCACACCATTACTTTTTGCTTTTTTAATTACAGATTTGAGAAGGTCTACTTTTCTTACAAGGCCTTTTTCTGTAGTCATAATACATACAGATTTTTCTGCATTTGCGATAAGAGTTTTTATGTGATCATAGATGTTTTTTCTTCCTTTTAAGACACCAGAAAGTTCGGAAGGTTCTACTTTATCAATTCCTTGCTTGTAAAGGAGTTCAATTTCTCTGTAAATATCAGTATCATTTACTTTTTCTAGGATAGATAATTGGTGATCTGCATCTTCTTGTACTTTTTTTCGGATTCTTTTGAGAATTTCTTCAGGTCTCACTGCGATATATTTGATTGGCTTTCCTAATTTCATTATAATGAAGCCTTTCTTTTCTAAATTTTCTAGAACATCATAGGATCTGCTTCTTGGAACACCAGAAATATCTGCTAATTCCCCTGCTGCAGCAACTCCTCGAGAGAGTAATGCTGCCCAAACTTTAACTTCATAAATATTTAAATCAAAATGAGATCTTAATTTTTTTAAAAATTCTTCGTTTACTATCATTATAACTCCTTCACCTATATTCTAGAAACTATAGGTTATTTATAAACCTTTCCTTTATTTACTAAGCCTTAGTAGTGAATTTATGTCCTATTTAGGTATTTCTTTGATAAAATCCTTGCTATAATTGCAACTATAAGAAGTATTCCAAAGAAAACTAGGAGTGTATATAAAGGTTCTGCAATGCTGCCTATGCCTGAACCAAAAAGAAGGATTTTCTTGAGCATGGTTTCTCCAATGATAAAGGGGTTGTATTGGACAATATTTCTTGTGTATATAGAGAGTGTTTCTAATGGAAGAATGGTATTTGAGAAAAAAAGCATAATCATTGCTGCGGAGATTGTTGCAAGGGTTACTGTTTGCTTTGTATTGAAGAGATAGCCAAAAAGCATCCCTAATAAGATGAAAAAAGAGCCTGTGGCTAAGAGCGCAAAGCCTGCGATAAAGAATGTTTGCAGGCTTAGAGTTGTGCTGAGGAAATAATAAATAACTGCTAAAAGGATGGTAATTTGAAAAGCAATGATGATGAAATTACTTATGAATTCGCCTGCCATAAACAAAAATGCATTTGTTGGAGTAATGAAGTTTCTAAAATATGCACGTGATTCTTTTTCTGTGATTATACTTGCGGAGCTCATAAGCAGTGCGACGAACATAATAAGAAGTACAAGGATTGTTGGAAGGATGTATAGGAGATAGGAGTTTATAGAGCTAATTGGTTCTATTGCTGTTTTAATAGGAGAGACAATGCTTGCAACATTGGTGATTTTAATAGATTTAATATTGTCAGAAATTTCTTGCAGGTTTGTTGTAGCTGTTTCTAAATTTGTTTTTTCTGTGTTGAGTTTTGCAGTGATACCTGAAGCACTTGTTGTTAGAGTTGTTACTGATGCTTTACTGGTATCTAATTTTGCTCCAAGGCTATTATAACTTGTTTCTAGACTATCGATAAGACTGTTGAGATTAGTAATATCTGTGCTAGAAATGTTATATTTGCCTTTTATGGAATTTACTTCTGTATCTAAAGATGTTGTATCTAAATTTGTATAGCTAAAATCTATTGCTGCTAAATCTGATGCAATGCTAGTTGTAGTTGTTTGTGCTTCTTCATTATTTGCAATTATTGATTGAATATTTGCTTGGGTTTGGATTGTTTCTGTGTTTGTCGTATCCAAGACTGTGAGTATATGTGTAATAATTTCGGAACTCAATTGGGAGGCTTCTATTGATACTTTTGTTGTAATTTGGCTTGCAATCAGGTTTGCAACGTTTAGGCGGGAATTATCAACATAAATTTTTACGATGTTATTTGCACTATTGTCTAAGACCATGTTTGGTGGAAATATGACACACACCTGAAAGTCACTTGATTTTACTGCATCAATACATTCTGCTTCTGAATTCATTTTGAGAATATTGTATTGACTATCAGAAAGATTTGTAATAATAGAATCAGAAAGTGTTGAATAAGATTCAGAGTATGCTGCGATATTCAGATCAAATAATGTTGAAGTGTTGAATGATAAGGCAACTAAAGTAATAATAAGTAATGGACCAAAGATAAAAATAAGTGCAGATACTTTTGAACGAATGAGTAATTTAATGTTTTTTGTGACTGCATAGAAGAGTTTTATGAAAGGATTTATTGGAGGTCTTTCTACAAAGAGATTAGGGCTTGCTAGCTGTGTTGGTAATTTTAATGGTGTTATTTTCTCTTTTTTCTCTGCTAATCTTTTAATAAAACCCATCATTTTCTTGTTGCCGCCTCAAAAACTTCTTCAATAGAAGGTTTGCTTACTTCCACATTTAGTAATTCGTCTCCTTTTGTTTTGACATAGGATAAAATAGTAATAAGAATTTTTTCAGGATCCCTTGTATAAATGTAAATATATCTCTCTTTTTGAAAAATATTTTTAGCTCCAGCTTTTTTTAGATAAGGAATAAGATTTTCGTATGTTTTCTTCTTTGTTTCAATTTTTATTATTTGGTCTTTTGTGTATTTGTCTTTCAGTTCGTCTGGGCTTCCCATTTCTAAAATTTTTCCATGATGAATAATCGCCAGAGTGTCACAAATCTTTTCAATTTCTCCAAGTAAATGTGAGGTTATGATAACTTTTGTACCATTGTCATCGATTCTTTTAATTAGTGCCATAATTTTTTTTCTTAGTACAGGATCAAGGTTTCCTGTTGGCTCGTCAAGAATAAGGATTTTTGGATTGTGAATCATTGAGCATGCGATATCTAAGCGTCTATACATTCCTGTAGAAAGCTCTTCTGCAATGACATGGCGAGAATCTTCTAATTCTACTAATTTAAGTAGCTCTTCTATTCTTTGTTTTAGATCTTGTTTTTGCATATTGTAGAGTCTTCCAAAATATTCTAAATTTTCTTCTACAGTTAATTTTTGATAAACTGAGCCTGCTTGTGTTGCAAAACCAAATAACTGGTTCATGACTCGTTGATGTTCACGAGTATTAATTCCATTGTAATATACTGCGCCTGAGTCTGGACGCCAAAAACCAATAATTATATTTAGAAGGGTTGTTTTACCGCAACCTGAAAGGCCCATGATACCAAAGATTCCTTTATATGGAATAGAAAGATTGAGATTGTTTAGAACTATTTGTTTTCCAAATCTTTTTGTAACATTATCAATTCTAATAAAATCCTCTTTTTCCATTAAAGTATAAAGGGTATTATTTCTTTAAATATCTTTGCAAAAGTTTATTAAAGTTATTTGCTTTAAAAAATGTATGAAACACAAGTGGTGGGTTATTTCTCTTCTTTTACTTTTATTTATTCTTGCACAGGTTATTGGGCTCATTGTGAGTGTTCATTATACTACTGGTGCAGATCTTCCTTTAGGTATTGAAAGACCAGAAGTTAATCCAGAAACCTCTTATATTTCTTTATTTTTGATTTTACTTGTTGCAACTGGAATGGTTCTTATTTTACTTCACTTTCGACTTTTTCTTTTGTGGAGAATATGGTTTCTTGTGAGTGTGTTTCTTACTTTAGTTATTAGTTTTGGTGTTTTCTTTTCTGCATCTGTTGCATTAGTATTTGCGATTATTTTTTCTGTATGGAGAGTTTTTAAGCCAAATCCAATTGTGCATAATCTTACAGAACTTTTTATTTATGGTGCGCTAGCTGCAATTTTTGTTCCTTTGCTGACACTTTTTTCTGTTTCTGCTTTGCTTATTCTTATTTCAGTGTATGATTATATTGCAGTGCGAAAAACAGCACATATGATCAAGTTGGCGAAGTCTCAAGGTGAGGCTAAAGTGTTTGCTGGGTTGCTTATCCCTTATGAAAATAATGTTGCCTTGCTCGGTGGGGGAGATATTGGTTTTCCATTACTCTTTGCTGCTGTTTCTATGAATACTTTTGGTTTAGGGATGCTTGATTGGAGAGCGTATATTATTCCTGTTTGTGCAGGATTGTTGTTATTTGCTTTATTTGTGAAAGGTGAAAAGAAGAAGTATTACCCTGCTATGCCCTATGTGAGTTTGGGTTGTTTATTAGGATTGGTTATTTTGCTTTTAGTTCTTTAAGAAAGACTTTTAAGTACGATCTTTTCATGTTCTTTTATGGTAAATGTTTGGAGTAGTGATTACACGTATCCAGGAAGATTTAGGAGAATATTTTTCCTTCCTCCAGTTGTAGCTAGAGAAGGAAGGTTATTAGACTGGGGATGTTCTTATGGTTATACGAGTTCTGATATTTCTTTAGCATATCCTGAAAGAGAAGTTTTAGGTGTAGATATTTATCCTGAGCGTATTGCACGTGCGCAATGTATTACTTTACATGGTAGACTTGCTTTTTTAGCTGAAGATGGATTTGATTTTTTACGAAGAGGAGAGAAATTTGGTGCGATCTTTGCTTTGAATAATGTCCTTCCTGGGTTTATTGAAGGAGAACCAGAGCCTTCACTTATTCGTGAATTAGGGTTGCTTATGCGTGAGAGTCTTCTCCCTAGAGGAGTTCTTCTTGTTAGTTCAGAAAGATCGCGAGATGATTATCAACATCATATTTTTGCATATCGTAAGGGTAAAGGAATAGAAATTGAACCGTTTTTAGAATATGGGCCTGTGAATCCTGATGCTTCTAAACTTAGAGAGTTTAAGGGACTTTTCTTTTATTAAGAAAGAGTAATTACAATCCTTCGATTATTCTTCCCTTTATTTTCGGCTTTGACAAAATGAATTTCTCCTACTTCAGCAGTATTCTTTAAATGTGTGCCACCACAAGCTTCTTTTCCAAATCCTTCAATATCTACAATACGAACTTCTTGAATTTCTTCAGAAAAACCTTTTGCAAGAGAAGTCATTTTCTCTCCAAGAATAGTTTCTGCTTCTTTTCGTGGAAGCAAAGAGAAATGAATAGGATGTGCTTCTTTGATAATTTTATTTGCTTGTGTAATATATTCTAAAACTTTATCTTTCTCATAATTCTCTAAAGAAAAATCTATGCGTGCTTTGTCTATTTCTAGTTGGTTTCCTGTAATCAATGCACCAGTTGCATGGGAAATAACTTCAGAAAGAATGTGCGCAGCGGTATGATAACGCATGAGGATGTATCTTCTGCCCCAATCAATGGTTCCATGAATATTATCTCCTTCTTTCAAACCAAGATCAGAAAGTTCATGAATAATTTCTCCATCTTCTTTTTTGACAAAAACTATTTTGTATGTATTTCCATTACATGTAATGACACCAGTATCATATGGTTGTCCACCACCAGCAGGATAGAAGTATGTTTGATCTAATACAATAAAAACTCCTTCTTTTACTTTTGTGACTCGTGCATCAAATTCTTTCTTGTAACAATCTAGAAGATAAGGTGCTTTCATTTTTTATTTGCTTCTGCAACCAATTTTTTAAATTTTGCTATAAAAATGCCAAATTCTTCGTTGAGAACATTTGCACCACAAGCAAGATCATGGCCACCGCCATAACCAGTTAAACCTTCTAAAGATTTTTTAATTATGTCAGGAAGTTTTATTTTTGTAGAACGAAGGCTCATTACTACTTTGTCGTCTTTTATTCTTCCAATAATAACTATTTTTTCTGGTCTTCTGTAAATAATTTCATTTGAAATGAGACTCGTAAAACTATCTTGACTTGATGGATAGGTATAGAGAAGGATTTTGTTCTTGGTTTTTACTTTTTTTGCTTCCTCCAATGTCTTTTGATATTTCTTTTCCATTTCAGAAAAATGCTTCCAAACGAATTTTCCTCGTGCAGTTTCTTGTTTGAGGATTTCCCATGGACTTTCTATTCTCGTGAGAACTTTTATACATTGTTTTGAGTCTTGACTTTTTCCTTTCAAAGAAAAAATGAAACTTCTAATCAATATACCAAAATTTGTATCGAACATAATTTGCCCTGGATGTTTTGCTTCAAGAATCAAGCCTGGATATTGCTTTTGAAAGTCTTCAATAAGGTCTGGAGGGATATACCAATCTCCAATAATTCCAATCATTGCTATCCACATATCTTTTTTGGTTACTTGGTATGCCCAATAGGATGTTGGACGATTATCCTCATCATTTTCCTTTCTTGGATTGTAATAATGGTAATGTGGAGATTTTATTATTAATGGGAAGTGGTGGTCAATGTGAATGATTGGTGTTTTTATTGCCATAACAAAATCTTCTTCAATAACTGCTTTGTCTAAAATAATAATCAAGTCTGCATTCTCTCTTATTACTTTTTCTGCTATTGCTTCATTGAGCTGCCCTTTAATTGGCATTCCTTTTCCTTTTTGTGTATATTTCCAGAGTACGAGAAAAGAGCATAAGCCATCTTGATCATCATCAAATAGAAAAAGAGGATTCTCTGCTTTATTTAGAAGATTTCTAATCTCTTGGAGTTCAGTTTCTGTAATCATTTTTTCCTTTTATAAAAATCAGTATAGTCTGTTGGTGGTGCTGCTGCTGCAGGACTATATTGAAATGGTGTTGTATCTTGCTTTCTCTCGCCCTTTTTAAGGGTTGTGAAATAATATATGAGGAAGGAAATGAGAACTATTCCAATGCTCACTATTGCAAGTAGAATAATTGCTTTTGCTGCAGATTTTTTCTTTTCACAAACTCCTTGTTTACAGACTTCTTTAGAATTACAAGAAACATCTAAGGAACATGAAGAACAAGTTTCTCCAGATTCTATGATTTTATTTCCACATACTGCAGAGCTTGTACTTTCTGTGAGAATAGAATCTACATCTATTTCTGAGATTACTATATTCCCTACCGTTAGTGTCCATATTTGTGTTGTTTCTGTTGTGCCATCAGATACTGTTGCCTTGATTGTAAATACTCCTTCTTCTATTGCTGTGTAGGAAAAGTTTTCATCTGTATCTGTTTGTATTATATCATTCACATACCAGGTATAAGTTAAAGTATTGCTTTCTGCATCTGAAACAGAAAGAGAAAAGTCTTGTGTGTCTCCAGGCTCTATTGCTGGATCTGTATCTGGAGAATGGGAATTTATTATTGGTGCTGTATTTGTTGTTGATGCTGAGCCTACTGTTATCGTAAAACTATTACTTGTTGCAGAAGCAGAGCCATCACTTGCGGTGATTGTTAGATTTTCTGTTCCTTCCCAATCTTTATCTGGACTAAGTATTAATATTGAAGCATTTTGTACAATGTCAATATGTGCTGCAGAAGTAGAATAAGTGAGATTTGTATTTGGATCAATGTCTGAAAAATAACTATTCATGTTGAGTGTGGTATTTACATTTTTCTCTAGGATTATGCTGGAAATATTTGCAATTTTTTGTGGTGCATCATTGACATTTGTTATATTTATAAGAATTTCATTGCTTGTTTTTGTGCTTGTTTCATATTTTCCTGTAATGGTAATGTTTTGTGAGCCTGTAAAATTTGCTGAAGGCTGAATGCTTAGTTGGTTATTAGAATCAATACTTAAGAGAATACTTGTGTTCCCAGAAAAAGTATAGTAGCTTGCCCCAGTAAAATAGTTGTCTAAATCAAAGAGTGCAGAACTATTTGCATCTTCTTTAATTGATTGATTTGGAATTATACTCGAAAATGCTAAAGTGGAAATTGTTAAAGAATTATTGCTTGACGCTGAGATATTTTCGTTGTTTGAATTGAATGCAAAACAATTCCAAGTATATGTGCCTTGGGAAAGGCTTGATATGAGAAAGTTTGCAGATGTGCTTGCATTTGTTTGCGTTGCAATTTGTATCCATGAAGAGCTGGGTGTATTCATGTATAAACTTATTGAACTTATTGTGTATGTTGCTTCTGTTGCTGTACATGAAAAGATAATAGAAGTCATGTTTGTTGTATTTCCAGAGCTTGGTGTATTTAAAGAAACAGAAAGTGCCAATACTGATTGGAGGAAGAGCACTAGGACTAGAAGAATGAGAGCCTCTTTTTTCATACACTTATTAGAGAAAGGCTATTTAAATATCTTTTGCCAATAGTTTTAAATAATGTTTATTCTTTATAGAAGCAATGGATTGGAAAATATTTTTATATATCTTTTTGATCATTGCATTTCTTGTATTCCTGAAATTAAGCAATCTCAAAGTAAATGGAAAAAAAGTTTTAAGTTTTCCTTTGCGTCTTTTGATTGCATTATTTTTCCCTATACTCTTTCTTTTGATTATTCTTTTTAGTTCAGTATTCTTTCTTCTTCTTTTTGCTTTACTTTTGTTTCTCTTTTTTGTATTTCTTATTTTCTTTATTTTGGGAAGAGTTCGTTTGTTCTCTAGAAAAAAGAAGCATTTAGATGGTGATATGATTACTGTACATAAAGTGAAGAGAAAGTAAGATATTCTGTAAATGCCTTTGAGTCTTTTATAGCGTCTCTTTTTATTTGTCTATATTTTGTAAGAAGCTCTCTTACGCTCGTTTGTTTTTCTCCTTCTCCAAGAAAAAGATCTTCAATCCCTGTTAGAACTTCATTTTTTAGATAGTCTGGGCACATTGCTCGTAGCTCATAATAACCACTGCTTTCTCTGGGTTCTATATATAGTCCATAAAGAAGGCCATGTTCTAAAGAGTGATATGCTTTTATGATTTCAAATTCCACATCTCCAAATTCTATTTTTTCTGTTTTAGAAGTTCCTTGCCATTCAGTTACATTTTCTTTTTTTTGGAGTTTTATTTCCTTGAAGAAATCTTCTAAAGCTTTGCAATTTCCTTCTAATATCTCAATCCAAGTATATTTCATAATTTTTGTTTTTTTCTTCTTCTTTAAAAATAGAAAGGTAAAAAAATAAGAAATAAAAGGTTTACTTTGAGAGCCTTTTATTTGCTCTTCTTCCAGGACGGATTTTTTCTCTTCCTTTTCCTGTATGAAGCATTCCACGGGATTTCTGACCAGCAGATGTTTTTCCTCGTAAGACTCTGTTTGTATGTTTTCTGTAACAGATCCAATTGAGATTTTTGTCTGCTTTTATTTCAGGCATATATGGATCAACCATGACTACTTCGTACCAATAATGTATACCATCTTTGCCAACCCAATATGAGTTTAGTACTTCAAGATTTTTGAAGGATCTTTGTACTTTTTGTTCAGCTATCCATTGATAAGACATACCGACGATTTTTTTTCGTCTCATAGTTCGAGATCTTCTACCATGCTTTCGTGCTTCTCTCTTTCTTCCACCACGCTTCACACGTACACGGACTACAGTAATTCCTTTCTTTGCTTTGTAGCCAAGTGATCTAGCACGATCTAATCTTGTTGGTCTTTTAATAGAAGTAATAACATTTTCTTTTCGCCATGCGATAAGTCTTTCTTTATAGAGTGGGCCTAGGTTTTCTTTTGGTTGCTTCCAGAGCTCACGTATTGCTTGATACATTCCCATTGTTTTTCTCCGTATTTCCTTAAGGATTCAGGTTGCAAAGCCTACATTTCCTGTGTAAAGGATAGAATCAAGGATTTTTCTTGCTTTTTAAAGGTTTCTCTTTAAAATTTGTTTATATTTCTTTGTAATATGTTTTAAAACTTCTTCATGTATCACTTTATTAGTTCCTAAAAAGCTTGGTCCTTCTTTTGAGGATTTTCCATAAAAATCAGTCCATTTTCCTTTTGCTTCTTCAAGAATTAAACTTGGCCCTGCAATATCCCATGGCCCTAATCCTGGATATGTAACAATATCAATAGATCCTTTTGCAAGTTCACAAATACCAACTGATGCTGGGGATTTTACATATCTGTGCTCAACGAGAGGAGTAAGAGTTTTATCAAAAATTTCACTCATTACTGTTCGCATTGGTTCTTTATTTCTGTAATCATAGATATAGATACATTCTTGTAATTTTTTTCTTTTACTTACTTGAAGTTTTATCCTTTTGTTTTTTTCTATAAGATAAGATCCTTTCCCTTTCTCTGCGTAAAATAGTTGTTTAGTTGTTGGTTTATATACTGCTCCAAGAGTAGCTTCATTATTTTTTATAAGGGAAATGACAATAGCATAATCTTCCATTCCTTGTTTATATGCCTTTGTTCCATCAATAGGATCAACAAGCCACATGAAGGAAGAATGTTCTTTTTTTGTTTCTTCTCCAACAAAGGTTGCTTTTGGTTCAATTTTCTTTAATTCTTGTTTTAGAAATAGTTCTATTTCTTCATCTGCATTTGTTACCCATGTATTATCTTCTTTTTTCTTACTTTCCACAGTACTTTGAAGCTTTATTGTTTTTTCACCAGCCTTTTTTAGGATTGGAAAAATCTTTTGTAAATATTCCATTGTTTTTTTCTTTCCTTTACAAAGGATGAATGAATGGATTTTTCTTTATTAATGTTTTGGCATGTTTATTTGGTCTTTAGGGATATTTATTCTTTTTGTGCTTTTACAATAGGCTTGTATGGATCATAGAAAACATAGACTTCTTGGCCGCCTTCACTTCTAAATTTAGATGGAAGTTTTGTTGCATCTATTCCTTGTTTTAGATATACATGAAGACATAGATCCTCTAGACTTTCATCTTCTTGAAAGACAAATCCTGAAGGAAAGAATCCTAGTTCATTTATTCTTGCCATTGTTTCTAATGCTGCACCAACAAAACCTTCTAGTCTTTTTTCAATAGAAAATTCTAATAAGAGTTCTTTTAATTCTGGTTTTTGGTATTTCATTATTGATGTTTTCTAAAGTTATGTTTTTCTTTTCTCTTTTTAAATATTCTTTATGGGCATGGTATAAATGCGCAGTACTTATGTGGGATATCCTATTTCTTTACAAATTCTACATTTTCTAAGTTTCTAAAGCCCTCATCACCAGTGAGAAATTTTACTCCACATCTTTTTGCAACAACATACCCTATCACATCTGGTAAGGAAAGTTCTTTGTATTTTCTTTTTAAATTACTTGCTTCTTTTAGGTCTTCTATTTTTACTTCTACAAGAAAATGTTTGTATTTCTCTATAAAATTATCTGCTACTTTTGAGTCTATCTCTTTTTTTAAACCATAACTTAATTCTGCAAGATTAAAAATGGTTGTCATTGCTTCGGCTTCTTTATATTTACTATATTTTGGATTCCCATAAATAATTTCGAAGAATGCATAAGTATCAAAGAAATAGGTTTCAGTCATTCCAAGCTTCCTTGTCTACTTCTCTGAGAATAGTCTCTATTGGTCTTTTAAATTTTATTTTTCAAAAAGTTTCTTTGAGTGCATTTGTTCTTTTTAAAATGATGAGTTCGATCTTTTCTCCTTCTTTTAGAGAGTCTTTACTGACAATTTCTTTAGGGATTACTACACCTAAGGATTGCCCCCATTTTCTCATTTGTACTTGAACGGTTACCATAAGTTATATTAGTATAATTATCTATATAAGGGTTTGCTTTTTCAAATAGTAGACCTTAAAAAGTTCAGTTCTGTCCTTTTTTCTATGAAAAAAGATTGCCATAGTTGTCATGGAAAATGGTATGCTCAGCAATTGAACTGTGGGCATAGTTTTTGTCCTATTTACACCAAACTTCCTCAATTGAAAACAGTACGTTTAGATAAAGAAAATTTTCAAGGAACTGCTCCGAGTGTTTTTGTTGGTAGATATGGATATCCTAATTTGAATGTTGGTATACTTGCTCCACCAGAAAAGATTGAAAAGGATGGTGAATTGTATGACTCTCCAAAAGAATGGAGTAAAAGAGGATTTCAAATACAGGATGTTTTGGATTTTCGTTCTGTGTTGATTAATTCGCGAACACAAGTATCTGTGAAGCAGCCACACAAATATGTAGAAATTACTCAGGAAGTTGCGATGGCTTCGAAGCCTGTGGATGTTGAATTCTTTTTACAGAAAAAACCAGTGTATCAAATAAAAACTTCTAATGTAGAGACTGTGATTGGAGCGCATGCAGAGTTGAAGAAGGCTGTATTGGTTAGTAATCCAAAAATTAATCAACATGTTGAGAAAGCTTTTTCTGATACTGATTTGAAAGCTACGGAGGCTTTGAATATTTTGTATAAGAAAGGAATTGATGAAACTGCGTTGACACGCATTCTTTCTGTAGGAAGTTTAGGAGTGAAAATGCAGAGGAAGCTTGTGCCGACACGATGGGCTATAACAAGCGTTGATGATATTCTGGGAAAATATTTGGTAGAAGAAATAAAAGACTACAAAGAAACAGATTATCAGATGTTTTTTGGTGGGTATTTAGGAAATTATTATTTGATACTTTTCTTTCCATGGGTGTGGAGTTATGAACTATTTGAAATGTATATGCCTTCTACACTTTTGAATCCTGAAAAAGAATTAAAATTTAGTACTGATCATGAGTTTTATGATGGAAGAAAGAATTATGCTGAACATTGTGTGGGGGGCTATTATGCTTGTCGTATGGGGATATTAGAAAAATTACAAAGTATGAAGAGACAGGGAACTGTGTTGGTATTACGATTTATTACAGATGAGTATACTACTCCGTTAGGTGTTTTTGTTTGTAGAGAAGCAACGAGAAAAGCTTTAGAAAATGGGAGAGAGTTTGCTTCTGAAGAAGAGATGATGAGATATGTGAAAGATTTTGTTCTTACTCGCTTCCATTTTGATGTTGATAGTATTTTTAAGAAAAGTAAAGTTTTAGAACATATACATTCTCAAAAGACTTTGTTTGATTATGGTTCTAAGTAATCCCTAAAAATGAAATTCTCTTTTTCAAAAATATCGTAGAAATATTAAAGGTTTAGAGGGGGCAGCTTGTGGCTGCCACCAATAAACACAGGGAGGGATTGCCTTAATGAACTACTCTTAGGGAGTAATTAGTTATTTATAAAGGTTTTGTTTTGTAGTTACTTTGAAGTGGAAATATTTATAAATAAATCCTTTTATTGGATGAATATGCCTGGGTTCAAGCGAAGTTTAGATTATAGAAAATATGTTTATGATCTGTATCTTCATTTAAAAGATGATCCTTCTCTTTTAGAGTCTTCTCCACCCCCTTTGCAAAGAGAACTTTACTTGCTTCAGGATATTACTAAAAATGATCTCTCTTTAAGTGACTTAGAAAAAAAATATTTATTGAAAAGAGAAGTTATTTCTAGCTGGGCTAGATATCTTCAATCGAAAGGTATTTCTTTTGAGATGCCTTTTGTAAGAAAACATTATCTTTCTGCTGATCTTGAACAAGAAGCACTTGCATATCTTCAAGATCCAACAATCAGTGTTAAAGAAATTGCAGACACTCTTTCTTGTTCTTATACAACTCTCCATAGGCTTTATCATGCCCATGCAGATATGCTGCCTGAAAGAAAATCAAGAAGCTTTTCTTCTTCTCCTCCTGAAATTAAGGGAAAAAAAAACAATTTACGTGATGAGGCTATCCTTGAGGATGCAGAAACTTCTCGTTTTACTCTTAATGAAATGGGACAGAAAGATGGAAGAAATCTTAGTAAGCAAAGAGTAAGCCAGATTCTTCAAAGATATTACTTTGAGGATTATAGAAAAAGAAGAAGTACGTATAAAAGAGCTTTGAATATGGAATATAAGAATCTTCTTGATGTTCTTCAACAACATTATTTTGATAGGCTCATTGAAGAGAATGGTTTGAATCATGCTCTTGCATGGAGGTGCAAAGAAGTGTATGGTTGGGGTAAAAAATATTCTTTGGAGACTTTGGAAAAGCTTATTGCTGCGCGACGAGCTGGAGAGGGATATTATCGCTGTGTCAAACTTGGTGGTATAGCAGAAACTCAGAAGGAGAGTATGAAAAATGTCTCTCCCGTAGCTAGGATTTTGGATAGAGCCCTTTGTGATATTGTTTTAGATATTCATCAAAGAAATTTTGCTGAGGGAAGAAGTCTTAGTTCTGAAGAGGAAGAAAGGCTTAAAAAAATGTGGAATACAGGGGTATCTCCTACTGAGATTCAAGAAACTCTAGGATTAGTAAGCCCTGCTTCATATTATGCTCGAAAGTTTGGCTTGGGAAAAAGGCATTCTTCTATTAATTATTCTCTTTTAGATACATTAATCTCTGAGGGGAAAAAATCTAAGGAAATGGCTGAGTTTGGTTTTTCTGGGCGTACTATTCAACGAAGAAAAAGAAAACTCCGTTTGACAAAGGAGAAAAATGGATCCTGCACATAAATATACTCATAGGAATAGAAAAATTCTTGAAGATGCTCTTCAGGGTGCCACTTTTTTACATATTGCCAATACAAATAATCTTACCCCTGAAAGAATACGCCAAATTGTAGGAAAATATAGTGGTTTTACTGGAAGAGATTTACAAACTGCGAGAAAAGAGTATGATAAAGCTCTTCATCAGAATTATAAGAATCTTCTTGATGTTCTTCAACAACATTATTTTGATAAGCTCATTGAAGAGAATGGTTTAGATCATGCTCTTGCGTGGAGGTGCAAAGAAGTGTATGGTTGGGGTAAAAAATATTCTTTGGAGACTTTGGAAAAGCTTATTGCTGCGCGACGAGCTGGAGAAGGATATTATCGTTGTGTTAAACTTGCTGGCATAGCAGAGACTCTGAAAGAGACAAGGATTAGAACTCCTCACGCAGCTGGGATTTTGAAAATGGCACTTTGCGATGTTGTTTTAGATATTCATCATAAAAATTTTGCTGAGGGAAAAAGCCTTAGTTATGAAGAAGAAGAAAGGCTTAAAAAAATGTGGAATGCAGGGGTATCTCCTACTGAGATTCAAGAAACTCTAGGATTAGTAAGCCCTGCTTCATATTATGCTCGAAAGTTTGGCTTGGGAAAAAGAAAAGCTACAACTGCTTCGGAAATTCTTGTTGACCATTCTTATTTGGATAGACTTATTTCTGAAGGAAACACCTATTCAGAAATGAAGAGTTTAGGTTTTTCTGAGTATACTATTCGAAGAAGAAAAAAGGCACTTGGTGTTACAAGGTTGACTTCTTAAGGTACTATTAATTATTCTCTTTTAGATAAACTTATCTTTGAAGGAAAAACAAGAAAAGAAATAATCTATGTAAGTTTTTCTTCTAGGACTATCACACGAAGAAAAAGAAAACTACACTAATCTTATTGTATCTAAATTTCTTGGGACAGAAGTTTCCACGTGCATGACTTTATGCACTGTTGAAGCAAGGTCTAAACATTTGGATGCCTCTCCATGCTGTGTAATCACTCGTTTTGGCTTTGGATCTAAATTTCTTAAGAAAGCCATGAGCTGCGGACGAGAAGAGTGACCTGAGAATCCTTTGATGACTGCAATTTCAGCACGTACTTTCACTACTTCACTTCTACTTTCTCCAGAGGCAAAAGAAATTTCTTTTTCTCCATTTTGTACACGACGACCTAGAGATCCTTCTGCTTGGTAGGAAGTTAAGATAACAATATTTTTTGGATTTTCTGAGAGAACTTTGAAGTATTCTACAGAGGCTCCACCAGTGAGCATACCAGAAGTTGCAATAATAATGCTTGAGCCTTCAGAGTGCATAACTTCTTGCATTTCTTTTTGTGAGCCTACACGTTTGAAAATATCAGAGAGGAATGGATTTTTTTCTTCAAAGAAGATTTGTTTTCTCACTATTGGATTGAAAAATTCTGGATATGTTGTATGAATTGCAGTGACGTCCCATACAAGGCCTTGTACATGAATAGGAATCTTTGGGAGTGTTCCTTCACGAACAGCGCGCTCGACCATAAGCATAATTTCTTGAGAACGACCAACACCTAATACTGGAAGTAAAATCTTTCCACCTCTTTCAATAGTTTTTTTAATTAGATCCATAAAGAGATCTTCAGATTCTTTTCTCGGAGGGAGAATATCATCTTTACTGCCATAGGTACTTTCAATGATGACTGTTTCTAGTCGTGGGAATTTTGTTATTGCCTTTGCTAATAAATTTGAAGTATCATATAACATGTCTCCTGTATAAAGTAAATTGTGTAAACCATTTCCAATATGCAAATGTGTCATTGCTGAACCCAGGATGTGGCCTGCATTGTAAAAAGTCATACGAATATCTGGAGTAATATCAGTTACCTCCTCATAATTGATGCAGATGGTTTGCTTGACCATTTGTTTGACATCTGCAACATCAAAAGGAGGTTTTCGTGCATCTTTGAATCCAATAGAAATAAAATCTAAAGCTAAAAGAGACATAATATCTCGTGTTGGTTCTGTACAATAAATAGGACCGCTGTAGCCATATTTTACTAATAAAGGAACCATGGCAGAATGATCAAGATGGGCATGCGATATGATAACAGCGTCGATTTCATTTATTCTAAATTCAGGACTATCAAAATGTGGATAGGCAAATTCTTCTGGTGCTGCAGGATTTATTCCACAGTCAAGAACAATGCGAGATTCTGGCGTTTGAAGAAGGAAACAAGATCTACCAACTTGGCGTCCAGCACCTAAAACAGTAACACGAACCCATTCATTTTTTCTTCCACGAATCCAACCATTGTAGATTCTTTTTCCTACTTCATTCAAGAATTTTTTTCTTGAGTCGTTATTTTCATAGAGTACTGCGCGAATATTTTCTGTGATCTTTGAACGAATAGAAGGCATTCTTCGAATAATTGGAACCCAGAGAGTTTTTTCTTTGATGATTTTAAGTAATTCTCCTGATATGCCTATAGCCACACCAGGTTTTTCTGTTTCAATAATAACTGTACTTCGTGGTGCATCAAAAATAATATTATCTACATTTGCTTCAGCTGGAATAGTTTCACGAATAATTTTTTCTGCCTGTTCTATATCTAAACTAATAGATGGATCTGGTCTAAGTTCTATTCTTTTTTTAAAATCTGAAACAAGTTTTTTAATTTCTCCTCGATTATCTAAGAAGAATTCTTTGCTTTTTGTATACACAATAATATTTGCAGCTTCAAAGCTAGTATGACTAATTTCTGCATTTTTAGGTAATTTTGCTACTATTTCATTCAGTATATCTGCCATTTTTACTTTAATATTAAGAAAAAATCTATTTGATAATAGACTTTACTTCTTTTTGTACTATGTACTCTACTCCGTTTGAATTAATGACAAGGACATCAATTCCATTT
This sequence comes from bacterium, assembly GCA_030697685.1. GTDB lineage: Archaea > Nanobdellota > Nanobdellia > SCGC-AAA011-G17 > GW2011-AR17 > JAGVZZ01. The sequence goes on from JAUYPF010000038.1 coordinate 31,854, forward strand.
CCTGTTGCTGAGTCTCTGCTCATTGCAGCACTTAATGCTCGAACTGCAATATCTTTTCCTTCTTCTACGGAAAGGTCTTTTTTGTATAGTGTTTCTAAGACTCCAATTGCTACAGAAGATCCAGATCCATCAGATGCGTAGTCATCTACTTCCATGATGCTTCCATCAAATGAAATTTCATAGAGCTGGTAGCCTGTTTTATCATAGCCACCAAAAAGGAAACCTACGATTCCTGGGATCATACTTGGTCTTCGAATGTTGGAATATGCGAGATTTGCGAGAAGGTTTGCTGCTTCTTTAACTGAAGGTTCTTTGCCTTTTCGTATTTTTAAGAGCATTATTTGACTTCGGATAATTTTAGTAAAGAGTTGAATGTCTGAAACAAGGCCTGCTGTAGTAATCGCCATGTGATCGCTTATAGGAAGAACTTTTGTTGTTTTTTTGTGCGCGATTAAATAACCTGCAGTTGCTCGTCTATCTGCTGCCATAACAACGCCATCTTTGCAGATCATTCCTAAGGTTGTTGTTCCATGTTTTGGGTTTGCTTCCATCATTTTTGATTAACACCTCGTAAGAAGAATTTCTTTTTCTAATGATAGGGAGTTTTGTTGGATTTATAAGCTTTATGGTTGTGATTTTATACTTTTTATCTTAGACTTTATAAAATCTGACTCTATAAGGTTAGAAATAAGTTCTTCTGGGGACTTATATTTCCTTGGAAGGAGCACATATACCTTACCTTTTTCTTTTTTTAGTGTATATCTTTTCCATTTTTCTTGAAAATGCTTCAGTCTTTCTTTTTCTTTTAAAGGTGGGCCATCATGTCTGACAAGATTAGAGAGCTTTTTTTCTTTGAAGATAAAATACACTATTGCATTTTCGCCTTCTTTCCAATGCCAATTTGCTTCTTTTATGTCAAAGTCGTTTTGTTTTAATTGTTCTTGTATATATTCAAAGCATTTCAAAAGTTTTGCACCAACAACATCTCTTTTTCCATCTAGTGGTATGAGTTCAAGGATAATTTTTTCTCCTTTTTTCTTTTTTATTTCTTCTAGAGAAAATTCTTTTTTGACAAACATTTCTTTTTTGGGATGTTTGAGATATTCTTTTGCTTTCTTTTTGAAAAGATCATATTTTTCTTGAGAGACTACTGCTGTGACGTTTCGTGTTGCTTGTACTGGGTCCACTAATATTAAAGGAGAGAGCATTTTTGCTTCATTGAGTTGTACTTTCTTCTTATGATGCTTTTCTGTATCAATAACTGTGCTTCGTTTCCATTGTGCAACATTTTTTAACAACTTTTTAAACCCTTTATAGTGAATTGTAAGCACTTCTATAGAATAGCCAGAGAATCCTTTAATGAAAGATTCGGCGCCATAGAATCCATTTGCTTTTGCAAAGGCTTTTGCGAGCATAATATCATCTTTGTATTTTTTGTGTTTATTCACCCATTTGGCATGAAATGGAGAGACATCTGTAATGTTTTTTGCTTGTTCTACTTTTTTAATTTTGAGAATGGGGATGAGTTCAATGGTATATGTTCCTTTCTTCAATTGTAAATAATCTCTGCTCCCATGAAGCACTGTTGCATTTTTGACATTGTCTTTCAATACTTCTGCAATGTCCATGCCTTCATACTTTTTCTTATCAAATTGTATATAAATATCAATATCATGATTGTCTTTTAACCATGTGCCTTTTGCTGAAGAACCACCTAGTATTACTTTTGTATAAGGAATTTTAATTGATTTTGCAATCTCATGAAATGTTTTTTTTACTTCTTGTTGTTCTTTCTTTGAAGGTTTTAGTTCTTTGAGTATTTCTTTCATTACCAGTTTCCTCCCATTTTATACCCATTTAAAATATTATTTAATAGTTCTTTATTCTTTATTTCTTCTCTTTTCTGAAAATAGAAGATTTGGATCTTTCTTCCTAAATTTTTCTCAAAAGAATTTAGATCTAGTCTCTTTTTTGTATGAGAAAAAATTGCAATGTCAATATCTGAATTCTCTGTGATTTCTGCTTTTGCAAAAGAACCAAAGAGAATAATCACTGGGTTTATGAGCTCTTGTTCTATATATGTAAGTAACCCTGTTTTTTTAAATTGTTGGTGCCAGTAGATTTGAGAAAGTGAAATGAATACTACATTTTTTTTATTTGCCACGTAAAAAATATAGTTGAGTTCTTCTTCTTTTTCAAGCATATTTTCTTTATGAAAATTTTTAAGGTATTTTGATGCTGATGGTGGGCTTATTTTTTCCATTCGTGCATATTCTCTCACATTAATTCTTCTGTAACTTTCTTTAAAGAAAGGCTCTAAACTGTTAAATATCTCTAACATGTGTTAAATTATGCTAACACTTCTATTTAAGCTTTTCTGTTCTTTCTTTGAGAATATTTTCTATTGTTTTTCTTATCCTCTTAGAAATTATAAATCTGTTTCTTTATGGGCTGATTGCATAGCCTTCTGTTTCTGGAAGTAAATAGTATAATTTGGGCATTTTTGTTTTGCAGTTTTGTTTTAAAAGATTGTAGCTTGCTTCAGAAATGTTGAGCTCTAATTCTCCATAGTATTTTGCATCAGGAGCATTTTCTGCAAGTTTTGAACGAAAATCCATTTTTTCTTGTCCATTTTTATAGTGGAAAAACCATCCTGCATACCATATATTGTGTACTCGTTCAAGACATGGAGGAGAACCAAAATCTTCTTTTTCTGAAGTACCTAGAACTTTATCTAGGATTTTTTCAAGAGTATCTATCTCTGGTTTTGTGATTGTTTCTAACTGGATTATCATAGAGATTATAAGTCATTCTTTCCTTATAAATCTTCGTCTTCTAAAAATGGGATTGGATCATCTAAAAAAAGAGGATCAAGAAGAAGTTCTTTTTTGGCTTCTAGGTTTACAATCTTATTTTCCATTTCTGAAATGTAAAAAAGGCTGATCTTTGTATAAGGAAAAAGTTTTCCCTCCCAATATTGGTCTCTTTTTGTATTCTCTAATGCTTGTTTGTGAAAATGTAGTTGTTTTTCTGCTTTGTCTCTTTTCCCTTTTTTTTTACATTCAAAGAGAAAAAGATGATTGCTTTTTTGTGCAAGTATATCAATGTAAAATGTTTCTCCTCTGTATCGATATTGAAATTCTATAAACACTTTTTCTAGTTTAGCTCTTTCTTTCAAGGCTTTCACTATTTTTACAAGTAATTCTTTATGTTCCTCCATCTCTTACGATGAAGAACTATAAGTATATAAATTCTTTTGCCCCATATATACCATATGCTTAATGGCTATGCACATCAATACAAACATCTCTTTACTAGAAATTTATTTGAGATTTATTTCCTTCTTACTTTTCGTGCCTTAGGTTTTTCAATGATAGGGGTGTTTCTTCCTCTCTATTTATATATTGAATTAAGTTTTCCTTTCTCTTCTGTGATTTATTATTTTATAGCCATGACTTTATCTTTTGCTTTAGGTTCGTATTTTTCACTTAATTTGATTACTAAGTTTGGCGCGAAACATACAATTATTTGGAGTTATCCTCTTTTACTGAGTGGTGTTGCTTTGACATTGTATTTAGATAACTATCCCTCTTTGTATCTTCTTGCTTCTGGACTAATGGGCTTAAGCATGGGGATCTTTTGGATTGGATTTCATATTGATGTTGCTGTGCATTCCCATAAAAAGTCTGTTGGGAAGGAATCAGGAACTATTCATTTTTCAAGTATTCTTGGAGCAATTGCTGGGCCATTATTAGGGGGATTTATTCTTTATTATTATAGTTTTACGCCGCTCTTTTTTACTGCATTGCTTATGTTTATTATTTCCGTCATCCCTATGCTTTTTTCCAAAGAACTTTTTGTGAAAACAGGCTTTGATTTTCGTTCGTTATTTATCAAAGAGCATATTAAATATTTTTTTGGATATTTTGCACAAGGGGTACGTTCGACTGTTGCAACAGTTGCTTGGCCAATCTTTATTTTTAGTATTTTTGGGAGTTATGTTGTTTTAGGAGAATATGCTGCCTTTGCAACTTTTTCTATTGGCATCTTAGGCTATTTTGCTGGAAGTGCGATGGATCATGTGAAGGAAAAAGGAATTCTTATACGCATAGCTGCACCTTTTGAGTCTATGCTTTGGGTGTTTCGTGCGCTGATATCTACAACTACTGGTGTTTTTCTTGTAGGGTTGTTTGGAGGCATAACGAGCTTAGCGATTGATGTGCCACTCTTAGCAAAAACTTACACGCGCGCGAAGAAAGAGCAGATTGCTGCTTTTGTTTTCTTTCGAGAAAGTTCTATTCGTGTTGGAGAGTTAACTGCTTTGTTATTTCTTCTTTTTGTAGTTAATTTGAAGGCTTCTTTCTTTTTAGCAGCTGCAAGTTCTCTTTTGTATTTATTGTTTTAGTTAGTACTTCTTACTCCTAAAATCTTTCTGTGAATAAAGAAGTAATGGGTAGAAATGCCACTATCACTAAGATATAAAGTACGTCCTAGTACCTGTTCACTTTCAATAAGTTCTGAACAAGATTCAAATCCTATAAATACATTTTCTGTTTCCCCTTCACGATTATAATAAGGAAGACAGGAAGGAGGAATATTTGCATTATATGTTTTAAAATATCTCTCTGCTAGTTTTTCAGAACCAAAAGAGGCAATAACTCTAGGATCTTCTAAAGCTTTATTAGGACTAACTATCCCATTTCTTGTTTTAGAGACTATTTCTTTATGGTCCAAAACTGTAACTAATCTTCTACCCTGAATACTTTCCCCTTCTCTATTTATGAGTGCATCAAGACATTTTTGAGATAAAACTAATGAACCACCTAATGTACCACTTGAAGACTTATCCTTTCTTTCTACTGCTATATATTGGGGATCTGTCCACTCTCCTGGAATATGTGCATAAACTTGTACGGCAGTTCCTCTAGAAGTTCTTCCTGTTATACGAATACTCAATGGTCTTATATCCCAACTCATAATTTCAGGATTTGTGATTAGTACCTCTGCAAGCTCAGGTAGAAATACTGGGCTGTGGCCTGTATTTTCACATTTCTCTAAAACTGTTGATAAAGATAGAAATTCTGCCTTTCCATTAAAAAAGGTATATTCTTTTTTGTTTATTCTATGCATAGTTTCTCCAATTCTGTTTCTATTTTAAGAAGTGATTGATTATATCTCATTTTACCCTTATATGTGAGGTCTGTTAAACTTGATGTAATTTAGTTTGAGAGATGATATTTCTTTATTAGTTCTGGGAGAAACTTTTGTTCTGCTCGTTTGAGATGTTCTCTGTATGTTGGTAAAGAAACTTTCATGAGCTTTGCAAGCTTTCCAAGACTAGTTTTCTTTGGCCACTCATAGAACCCGTACTTATATGCAAGTAATAATGCTTGCTTTTGTTTTTCGGTAAGTTCTGGTAATAGTGTACTATAATAGATATTATCTAGAGATGTGTTTTCTATACTTTCTAGGCTTATTCTTTTTGCAATCTTTTTAACTTTATGAATAAACTCCATTATGAGCTCTTTTTTCCAGCTTGCAATTTCCCATACCTCTTCTCCTTTTGTATTAATATAAATTGGTTTTGTGAAAATTATTTGGTGACCAATTGCTGCCCTTATTGACACTGGGATTTTATTCTTTGTTACTTCCATGAGAAAAATTTTGTTTCCATTAACTTCAATATTCTTAATATTCTTATCTTTGTGTAATGCTTCAATAAACTGTTTAATATTATTTTCTTCTCCCCAAACAGTATGAAACTCTGGTGAGTAGGTTATTCCTTTTTTTATGTAAATACTAAAAGGAACAGAAATAGTTGAAATATTATATTTTTCGCACTTATTCCCTATAAGACAATCATGTTTTATTCGTAATTGGCAAATCCACATATAATTTATTAAGTAAAAAGAACTATATAAAACTTCTTTATTGTTTTAATCTTTCTTAATCTTTGTCACGAAGAATCCTTCCGTATCATTATCCTGGGGCCAAATGCGTAAGCACTTCTTTACTTCAGAAGAAAAGACTTGATTTTCAAATTCTTCCACTGGTTTTCCGCGTTTGATATCTAAAAAAATTTTTTCTATTTTTGCTTGAGGATTTTTTTCTAATAAGAAATTAATTACTGCTTCGTTTTCATCAGGTTCAAGTGTACAGGTTGAGTAAACTAATGTTCCACCTTCTTTGAGAGCTTCGAAAGCTGTGCTAAGGAGTTGTTTTTGTATACCTGCCATTTTTTTTACTGTATGAGGATTCCACATGCCAATTGTTTTATAGGATTTTCTAATGGTGCCAATGCCAGAACATGGAGCATCACAAAGAATTTTATCAAATTTATGCTTGAACCAGCGGCCTTCCATTCTTGTGAGAATTGTATTATATACTCCACAGCGCTGGAGATTAATTGTGAGAGGCTTTAATCGGTCAATTTTGTTGTCATTTGCGATGATAATGCCTTGATTGTTCATCATTGCTGCCATTTGCGAAGTTTTTGATCCAGGAGAAGCACACATGTCTAAAACAATATCTCCAGGTTTTGGTTCTAGAACTACAGGTGGAATCATGGACGCTGCGCCTTGAATGTAGATGTAGCCTAAGAAATGTTCTTTTGTATTTCCCACTGCTTTTTTCTTAATAAAAAAACCTTCTTTACACCAAGGAATTTGTTCAAGGTCTTCAAAGCGTTCTTTTATTTCTTTAACTGTTGTTTTTATGGTGTTGACTCTTATTGATTTTCGCATTGGTTGGAGAGATGCTTCTGTGAATTTTTCGATATCTGTTAATTGAGAGTATCTTTCTAAGAACTTTTCTTTCCAGTCTGGCATTGTCTTGTGAAAAGAATGATTGTTAATAAATATACTGGAAAGCTATTTTAATGAGGACTCTGTTTTTAGTTTGTATGCGCTAGTCGTATAGGGGCTAGTATCGGACCTTCCCAAGGTTCGGACCTGGGTTCAAATCCCAGCTAGCGCATTTATAAATTTTAAATAAAATAGGATATGAAAAAAGTTTTTCTTCAATTATTTCATATGTTGCCTTGAGAAAGGTATATAAAGGATTGTTCTGTTTTTGGACTTAGATGCGCGGGTAGTTCAGTGGTTAACTGTAAAGTCCACAGAGAATCCGGCCTTGCCAAGGCTGGGACCCGAGAAATAATTTTTTAGGAAGTTATTTGGGATTTCGAATCTCGGCCCGCGCACCATTCTTTTTTCTCTCTTTCTAAACGATCCTGAATGAGAATTCTTCTAATTGGCTATTCTTGGGATAATTTATGCCTTTAAAGATGGGGGGGTAAGTTATCCTAATAGAGTTATTTAACCCCTTTCTCTTTTTTTTTGAAAAGGGAGGTATTTATGTTATTACTATCTAATAGTAAACTATATAAACTTGTTCAGTATTAAAAAGGTATGAAAAACGATACAAATACACCTATTTTTGTTAAGGATGGCCATCAGACTCGTCTCTCTGAAGTTCATATAGATGATCATGTTGTTATCTATGCAAAACCAGGGTTACGATTAGAAGGTTTAGTAGATTTTGCTTATCTTGTTACATTACCTGTAACTGTTGTGCGTAGTTCTTCTCCAGAGGTACATGAAGTATTAAAAGATAAGGGTTATAGGATTCTCTCTCTGCCTGTTCATTATGGGGAAGGAATAGCTGATCAGAAAGATTATTTTTAATTTTTTATAATTCTTTAGAATAGTAAGGTATAACTTTTCCTTTTTCCATTGTGGTCTTTTTTTTATATCCACACCCTTCGAGCATTTTTATTTCTTGATTATCTTTCGTTGGAATTATTAGTCGTTTTTCACCTTGGTCTTTTATTATTTGCTCAATACTATGCAACATGATTCCTTCTATTTCTAAAGGGTTTAGTTGTTCATACTTTTTATAGGCCTTTTTATTTGTAAATGTTGCTCTGAGCATTACTCCTTCTAGTAATAGAGGTCTTGAAAATACTGTTAAAAAAAGAAAGCCTGCTTTGTCTTCTCCAAGGTAAAAGCCTTTGCTGAATTTTTCTACATTTTTATAAAATTCGCTCCATGCTTCTCTTTCTTTTCCTAATGGAATTTCTTGCTCTATTGTGTTATATTCATGTTTTTTTATTGTTCTCCAGTGAAGCTGTGCTAAAAGAGAAAGACCTTGTGCGTTTTTCTCTCTTTCTTTGAGTATTTTTAGAAATGCTTTTTCTTTATTTTTATATTCTTCTCTTTCACTTTCCTCTCTAAAGTATAAAGTTGGTTGCACTCTTTGTATTGTTTCTCGCATTTTTTGTGCATAGGCTATTTCTGGTGTATTTTCTCTTCTTGCATTCCATATTTCTATTGCTTTTGTGTAGACCTCTATTGCTTCTTTATAGGATACATCATTTTCTGTTTGTGATCTTGCGAGAATATATCCATCTTGATAGCTTGTAATTACTACTTCTTCTGTACTGTTTTCTCCTTCAATTATCAGTGTAAGATTTTTTTCTAAACGGAAACCTCTTGTTTTTTCTATTAGGTTATCTTCTACAATTTCAAATTCTTCTCCTTTCTTTCCAGAGAGATTAAGGATTTTTCCAAGAGGGTATTTTTTGGATATATTTTTGTTAACCGACATTCTAAAAAAATTTTTTCCACCTTTTATAATCTTATCGCTCTCTCGTTCATTAGAAATCTCCTATAAAGAATTTTAAAAGTCTTTTTTGTTGTTTACAAAGAAGGATGGATAAATGGTATTACTCTTTCTCATGCTTATGCTTTCCAGCTCTATGGTCTTTACAACCCATAAGCCAATGCTGAGAACAGCCACAAACAATACATTTCTTTTTCATTTTTTTCTCCAGATATTATAAACCCCAAGAAGTATCCCTGCTGCACCAATAAAATAATTTATGATGAAAAATCCTCCAAGAAAATATCCTAAGATGATTAATCCGATACCTGCAGTAATAATACTCCATGTAGGACTTTCTTTCATTTGAATGCCTGCTCAACTTTTTCTTTTGGCCAGCCTTCTTTTATTAATGCTTCTTTAATTCGCTCTGCTTTAAAACCTTGTTTGAGATTTTTTTGAATGAAGTCTTTGAGTCTTTCTAGGTCTTTATCTTGTACTTTTTCTTTTTGGCTCATTGCAGTTTGCATAGGAGTTTTTTCTATTATTGTTAGTTCTATTTTCTTTGTGTAGGAATAGACGAGCTTCACTGCGACATAACAGATATAAAATGTCAAGGATATAAGGAGTACCCACAGATATATGTCATACATAAATTGGTAGACTAAACCAATAATGATGAATAAAAGAATAAATATAACTATGAATTCAAAAATCATTCTAATCTCCTTATTGTTACCCTAGAGTTCCCACCGCCAATACCCATAATTCCTTCAAAGCGTAAGCCTTGGAAGTCTATTTCAAGTATAGGATTTTGTTCGTTGATTGTTTTTCCTGCAGCAATAGCAAGGCGTTTAAGGAAGCGATTAAGGCCTTCATTGCTGATAGTTACATTTGTGTTCATAGAACCAAAATCTGTATAGTCTACTTTTATCGCTCTATCAGGACCTTCACATATAATTGTTTTTATTTTCTCATCATATAGTAGAGGATCGAATGGCCCTGCCCCAAGAATATCTCTTTCTAAATAATATTGTATTTGTTGTGGAAGAAGCTCTGTGTATTGCATCGCTAATTTATTTGTTACTTTTTCTGCAACTTTTTTGAGAAAGGCTTGGTTGTCAAAAAGGCTATTATCCCGTTCAAAATCTCTTCCATAGATTTCTTTTGCTTTTTCAATAAGTTTTTTTTCTATGTATGGCTCTATAATATGGTATTGATAGCTTCCATCTTGTTCTTTCTCTACAAGTACTCCTATTGGATTTTGATAGAGTTGTAAAACATATTCTCTTTTTGCAAGCCCTGGGGCTGGAACTTTGTCGAAATTAAAATCCTCTAATAGAGGAAGCTCTGGAACTTCTAAAAGTGGAAGTTCATTTGTTTCTGGAGTAGGTGCAAGTGCTTCTAATTCTTTTTTTCTTTGTTCATCAAGAAGTTTTCTTTGTTTTTCTGCTTGGAGAATTTCCTTTTTATTTTTTTCTTCTTCTTTTTTTTGGAATTCCTTCTTTTTTACATCTTCGATTACATAGAAACAGGCATCTACGAAACGTGCTAAGTGTATAGTCTCTTTTGTAGGATAAGGTCTTTTTTTTGTTAAATCTAGAATCTCTTGTATAGTTTGCTCTGCTTCTTGTTGTTTTCTATCTAAAATAAAGTGTGTAGGCATTTTTTAGTATGAGTTTGTTGATAATGAAAGTGGAGGTTGTTGCTTTTCTTTTACGAATTTTTCTAAAAGCATCAATGCTTTTGCAAGATTTTTATTTTGTTCAAGAAGTTCGTTTAATCTATTTATCATAGGGTCTTCATATTTATCTGCTTTAATATGCTCTCCAGCACTTTTGAATATATGTACAAGATTGGAAACATTTTCATTAAGTTCTTTTACTCCAAGAAGCACATCAACCATTTTATGTTGTAATTCAATATTTGATGTGATTAAACGATCAGTAGAAGAAGCATTTTGAGCTAAAGCTTTCTTCACCACTTTTTTTCCCATAGCTTATTTACAGAGAATGCCTATTTATATAGTTTTCTTTCACTTCTATGCAACTGCTTTTTCAACAAGTGCATTTGGATCATTTTTTGCATATACTATCTCTTCTCTTAAACATGCTACACGTACTCCAACAGAAGGATCATTATAATCAGGATGTTTTCTACATGCAATACCCTTTTTTTGATCTTCTGCAAGCCAACGCATTACTCCATCGAGTCTTGGAGATAAAAAGTAATCTTTTCCTTTTTGAATATCTTTTGCTGGAAGTCCTGTTCCTGTAGGATGAAGAATTAATTCCATGAGATTTATTCCATTCGGAGGAATTCTGTTTGTTGCTAAATCCACATATCTATTGCTGATTTGTGGAGTGAGAACATTACCTTTCAGAAGGTGTGATCTTTCTAGGTATAAAACTCCTTCTAATTCTGTGAAATGCGCATCCAGCCATTCATCTGTATATTGATGTAGTATTTGCAATTTTTCTTCATCAGAAACTCTATTTCCTTTTCCATTATAAACTTTTTCTTCATTTATATAGCGAAGAAAATGAAAGAAAACTCTTGGGGGAAGCATAAATGCATTTTTTTCTTGCAAAGTTATATGTGCTTGTTTCCAAGAAAAATTTTTGTGTGTTCTTTGTTTTGCAACAAGAAGATCTTTGCCATTATACACTTCTCCAGGTAGAATGATATAGTCTTGAAGATTCATCTTACATATCCATTCCAGGCATTCCATGCATGCCTTGGGGCATTTGCTGTTGTCGAGAACCAGAACCAGCAATGACATCGTCAATGCGTAGGATAAGTTCTGCAACTTCCGAAGCAGATTTCACTGCTTGAGTTTTGATCTTTAATGGTTCAATGACACCAGAGCTCCAAGAGTCCATAACTTTTCCTGTTATGACATCAATGCCTGCCCATTTCATACCTGCATCATGCTTTGCTTTTAATTCTGTGAGAACGTCTATTGGATCAAGACCAGCATTTTCTGCTAAAGTTCGTGGAACCACTTCTACTGCATCAGCAAATGCTAATACTGCAAGCTGTTCTCTTCCTGAAAGGGATGTTGCAAAGCTTCTCAGGCCTTTTGCTAGTTCAATCTCTGCTGCACCTGCGCCTGCAACAACTTTTCCAAGCTGTACTGCAGCAACAAGGCAACTTAAAGCATCTATCATTGCTCGTTCAATCTCTGCAACAACATGTTCTGTACCACCTCGTATAAGAATGGTTACTGCTTTTGGATTCTTACAATTTTTTACATAAGTGAGTTGTTCATTATTGACTTTTAACTCTTCTACTTCTCCTGCTTCTCCTAGTTCTGCAAAGGAAAGTTCAGAGACTTTTGTGACAGTCTTTGCACCAGTTGCTTTTGCAAGCTTTTCCATGTCAGATTTCTTGACTCTGCGTGCTGCATAGATTCCATACTTTGCAAGGAAGTATTGTGCAATGTCATCAATGCCTTTTTGGCAAAAGACCACATTTGCTCCTGAGGATCTAATTTTTTCTACCATCCCTTTTAAGATTGCTTCTTCTTGGTCTAAGAAAGCTTGTAGTTGTGTAGGATCAGAAATTTGAATTTTTGTATCTGTTTCTGGGGATTTTACTTCCAAGGCACCATCAATCAATGCAATTTTTGCATTTGTTATTTTTGTTGGCATTGCTGAATTGACACGTTCTTTGTCTAATACAATTCCTTTGATGAGTTCAGAGTCTTCGATACCACCACCAACTTTCTTTTCTAATTTTATTGCATCCATATCAAATTTATTATTTTCTACAACTTCCTGCATTGCATCTAAAAGCAAGTTTGCTAGTTTTTCTTTTGCAGCGCCACTTTTTCCAATCATAGAAGTAATTGCAATTTTTTTTAATGTTTCTTTGTCATTTATGGATACTTGTTCTGCCATGCTTTGTAAGAGTATTTGTGCACGTTCACTTGCCATATTATATCCTTTTGTGATAATAGTAGGATGAATATTTTGATCGAGAAGTTTTTCTGCGTTCTTTAATAGTTCTCCAGCAAGAATTACTGCTGTTGTTGTTCCATCACCAACTTGTTCATCTTGTGTTTTTGCAACTTCGACAATCATTTTTGCAGCTGGATGTTCAATTTGCATTTCTTTGAGAATTGTTACTCCATCATTTGTGACAGTAATATCACCTAGAGAATCAACAATCATTTTATCCATACCTTTTGGACCTAATGTGGTACGCACTGTTTCTGCAACTAGTTTTGCAGCCATAATATTATTTCTTTGTGCGTCTTTTCCCATGTATCTTTGTGTGTTTTCTGGTAAAATGTAAATAGGTTGTTGTTGGCTCATTTTATTTCTCCTTTTGCTTGTTTTTCAGTAAAAAGCTGATATATAAGGCTTTTGGAGATATTTTCTTTTTTTACTGGGATAAAATCTTGATTGATTTTTACTAAAAAAGTATAGAAATCTTTTTATAGTACTTCCTATTCAAAAATTTCATTTAGATTATTAGGAGGGATTATATTGGAAGAAGACCACGATAAAGAAGATGAGGATCTTAGTAACGAAGATTTTCTAGATGATTATGAAGAAGATGATTTTACAGGTGATGATGAAGACGGTGATGAAAAAGAGGAAATTTAATTTTTTATTTTTATTTTTTCTGAGATATGGATGAAGGATATTTTTGTTTTTAATTTTTTTTTGAATGTATTCTGCAATTTTATATGCTGTCCAATTACAAACAGAATAAGTTGTCTTTTTTGCTTCAATTAGGCACATTCTGCCAGAAGTTTTATATAGGTTCTTTTCCTTCTCTTTTTGATGGAACGGGCAATAAAAGATAGATCTATTTTAGATCAGTTCTGTATAGATTTCTGTAAAATAGTTGAACGACATACTCCTTATATCATTGTATCTGGATTTCTTGTAATTGCATCAGGAAGAGTGCGTGGAACAGAAGATATTGATATGATCATTCCGCGAATTTCTCAAATAGTATTTTCAAAGATTCATGATGACCTTTACCAGCAGGGTTTTGTTTGTGTGCAATCTGAACTAACTAATGAAGTCTATGAGTATCTCAAAGATAATATCTCTGTACGATACACATGGAAAGACAAGCCTGTTCCTGAGATGGAAATAAAATTTGCAAAAGACAAGCTGGACAACATCCAGCTTCAAACTCGAGAAAAGCTTCCTTTGACTGGGCTTGATATCTGGTTTTCAAGTGTTGCGATGAATATTGCATTTAAGGAAGAATACTTAAAATCAGACAAGGATATGGAAGATGCAAAACATCTACGATTGGTGTATAGCGAAAAAATAACTGAAAAAGAGATAACTAAAATCAAAAAATTAATAAGGAAGATAAAGCTAAGAGAATAATCAGAAAATGCGAGAAACACATTTACATTTTATTGAGCGTTGGGTAGCTTTCATGAAAGAGCATCCTACAGAATGGAAAAAGATTCACACTGACTTTATTAATTCACAATTTCATTCTCATGAACAATTTCTGGAGAGATTATTACAACAACCAAATGGAAAAAAGAAAGTAAGGGAGCTTTACAAAATAAAAAATCTTGAAGGATATCCGAGATTTGTCTGAGTATTATTTTTACTAAAATGGTAGAAAATCCTGATTCTAAATATAAGATTTATGGCTCTAACTCCCTTTCTTCTTTGCTTTGAGTTTTTCAATAATTGTTCTTTCAGAAATAATTGCAGAGTTTCCAGAGGGATCTTCAATAACAATCTTTAATGGCATTTCTCCCCATTTGACTTTTCGAATCTTTTTGAGAAGGTTTTTTGCTGTTGTTTTTGCACTATCCTCTTCACTATTTTCTTTTTCATCCTCAATAACTTTTTCAAAGCGATTGAGAAGGCCTTCAATATTAGAAATATAGCCCTCAGATGCTGAGCCAGGTGTGACACTCATATGGAGTTGTGGTACTTTAATGCTCCCTTCAGAAGATTTTACTACTCGTATTTTCATATCCTCTTCTTTTTCAATGGTAAACGTTAATCTACAGGGATCTTTCATTTCTGCAGCTTCAATATCTGCTTTATGAAAAGCACAGCCTTCACAATGCATAGAAAAAACAAATGTTTTTCCAAAATAAGGAATGTCCATTTCGTCTTCTGTTAAGCTTAGCTTTTTTTCTAAGCAAATTGGGCATGTTTCGCCTTTTAATGTATCTGCCATACTTTGAAAAGATGTTAAATAGTTTAAAAGCTTTACTCTTGAGTGGCTCACACTTTTGTATTCTGAGATTATAGGAACTATAAACAAGGACTATGAACATTGGTTTTTTGTAGTAACAAACAGTAGGTTTACTTAACTTTTGATTGCAATGATGAAATATTCTTCATCAATGTTTAGACTGGTTTGTAGTTTGTCTTGTTTTTGTAGCGTTCGTCTTTTTGTTGAGCCTCTGCCGGCGACTGAGGCCTGGAGCGAAGCGACTACAGAAGATATTAAGAAAAAGTAAGATATAAAAAAATAAAAATAATTTATTCCATAGCATTTGTTGCTGGAGCAGCTCTTTGTTGATTTCTATCTACAGAAGCAAAGTTTGGCGTTGCCACTAACCAATCTTCTCCAAATCCAGCGATATCCCCATCAATTGCATCACAGGTCTTTTTTAGTTTGTTTACTACTCTTTTTAATTCAATAAGATCCTTATCTTTTAAAGGTTTAATGTTAACAAGCGCAATAGTATAACCATCTCTTAATGCATCAAGAACGAGTTTTACATCTTGGAATTCTCTGATTATGAAAGGTTTCACTAATACCTTAGATTTTTTTGCTGGTTGTTGTTCACTATCTATTTCTAAATAGTCTTCGCCAAATTCATCTGGAATATCTTCTTCTTGTGTTGTTCCTAAAATTTTATCTTTGATTCGTAAAAAGGTTTCTTTCATTTTATGGAATCCTCCCGTTAAGAAGCATTCATATTTGAAGAGATTTAAATATATTTCTATAGTGGCGAAGCTGTTGTTGTAGAATATAGAATTTAATGGCTTTCTAATTGGCTCACAATGTTCCATAGTTGCGGGCGAATATACGAAGGGATATTAGGATCATTTGAGAGCTCATCGAGCTCTTGCAATGCTTTATTTGCACGAAGACTTTCTTCTACATTTTCTTCCTGCAAAGCAGCTATAGCGCTTTCAATTTTTTGCTTTACATTCTTTGGGATTGTATCATCCTCAATGATTGCATATAATTCTTCAATTAGTTCTTCCATCTTTGTCCATGTGCTTTTCTAATTCAGCCATAACCTCTGTTTGTAGGTTTTTTGCTTTTTCTTCGATTGCTTTTTCTTGTTTTTCAAAGCTTTTTATGCGAATATCTAAAACTTCTTTTCTTTCTTTTAAATCTTTGCTTAGTTTTTCTTTTTCAGAGTGGAACATGACTGTTCCTACAATTTTATATATTGCTCCTTGAGAGCTTTCTAACTCTTTTAAAGCATTTTCAATCTCTAACATTTGTGATTGGATAGTTCTTTTTTGTGTGGAAAAAGAATGAAGATTTTGCTCGAATAGCTGCAATTGAGCAATCTTTTCCTGCGTATCCTTTGCAATATCCATCTTAAATTGCCTTCAATGTTGTAGGAACAGAACGTTGTTTATAGAGAATCTTACTTCCACAATATGGGCAACGAATTTTCTTTTTGACATATTCACTTTTGACTGCTTTTTCACAGTTAAAACATTTGTATTCAACCATTTTTATTCTCCTACTTTGTATGCTTTTCCTGTAAATTTGGAATCACATTTTTTACATTGAAAGATACCTACTGAAAGTCTTTTAACAGCAGTAGTTCTTGAACAGTATGGGCATTTTTGTGGTGATTTTTGCGCTTTCTCAACAGTTAAGAATTTTGTTTTTGTTCTTTTTCCGTATCTTGCACCAAAACGTGCAGCAGAG
>JAUYPF010000042.1 GCA_030697685.1 bacterium
TATGAAGTACGAAAGAAGCTTTCTCAAAAGTAAATTTTTTTATGTGAAGGAAGATTTTCTTGTACGAGTATTTTCTTAAAAGGTCTATAAGCATGAAATTCTTGTCTCTGGACAGATGGACACGCGGCAGTGGTACGCGCAGAACTTATAAATAGCTCTTTCTTAGCTTCACATTGCTTTTGAACCCGCGTGACAGGAGAAAAAAACAACATGCAAGAAAACAAAAATGCCTTAGTCGTTTTTCAAGACAAAAAAATCCGAAGAGTGTGGCACAATAATGAATGGTATTTTTCTGTTGTGGACATAGTAGGAGCTTTGACAGAGAGCGAAGATGCCAGAAAATATTGGAATAAGCTAAGTCAAAGACTGAGGGAAGAAGGGAGTGAAGTGGTGACAAATTGTCACCAGTTGAAATTGCCTGCAGAAGATGGGAAAATGAGAGAAACAGACTGTGCAAACACTAAGAGTATGTTTCGCATTATTCAGTCTATTCCTTCTTCAAAAGCAGAACCATTCAAACTATGGTTCGCACAAGTAGGCTATGAAAGAATACAAGAAATTGAGAATCCAGAACGTGCACAAGAAAGAGTAAAAGAATACTATGAGCTCAAAGGCTATCCCAAAGAGTGGATTGAGAAGAGACTGAGAGGAATTACAATTCGACAAGAGCTTACTGACGAATGGAAAAAAAGAGATGTGACAGAAGAAAATGATTTTGCAATTTTAACAAATGAAATATCAAAGGCAACATTTGGGAAAACAGTTGGAGAATACAAACAGTTTAAAGGATTAAATAAACCAAATCAAAATCTTAGGGATCATATGTCAGACTGGGAATTAATTTTAACCATGATTGGAGAAAAAGCAACTACAGATATTACTCTTGCAAAAGATGCAAAAGGGTTGCCAGAATTGCAATCTACAGCAAAAGAAGGTGGCGATATTGCAAAAAATACTCGAAAAGAATTAGAACAGAAAATAGGAAAGTCTATTATAAGCTCAGATAATTATTTGTATTTTACAGATGAGAAGAAAAAGAAGAAATTATTACGAGGAAAGTAAATGATAAGAGAAAAGAAAAACCATTACAGGATCTAGAAGTGATGATACCAGAGTTCTAAGGAATCCAATGCTCATACTGCGCATACAAATCCTTCGCTTTCTCTGTGGTTTGCGCTTTCCAATAATCTCCAGAAGTTTCTAAATGAACAAGCCCATGCTTGTGTAAAAAAACAAAAGTATTCCTGATATCCTCCAAAGAATAATCTAAAAATGACTCAATACCTTCTGGTATACAATTCCCCTCTTCTATACACCATAATACTTCAAATTCTTCTCTTGTCAATTCCACCATCTTTTCTATTTCTTATGTTGAGGGAATAGAAAAACATTTCGCTTCTTGGAAATAAAATACAAAGTAAGGAAGAAAATAAGAACAAGAATACCAAAGCCAATCTTAGACTGTGTTTGAAAATATATCCAAGTACTAAAGAAACTAGTTAAAGTAGAACCGAGGAATAATCCAATAATAATACTTTGATCAAAAGCAATAAAGACTGCAAGAAGCAATACTAGTAAACCAAGCAAGACAATAAAGATATATTTATTTCCTTCATATTTTGCTTTGGATTCCTCAAAAGCTTTTTGTTCTACTTGCTGATCATTTATACAAGTATTATTTTGTTCATAAACTGCAGAAGGACCTTCTCCTCTTGTAAACCCACAATCTTTGTAATAGGAATAGTAAGAATCACTCCCAGTATACTCTGGAAAGAAAACATTTGCTCCCATAAAAACCAATGGAATATACAAAAGTATAACTACCAATGCAAGAAGTATTTTTATCCAGTCCATAGCTTTTCTGTATTCTTTAGGATATTTAATACTTTCGAGAGCAAAGCGGAAATCTTCCGGAATTTTCGGAAATCCTTCAGTTTTTTTACAAGAGGCTTTATGAAGAGGATTTTTTTAAAATAAAAAGAAGGTGGGCTGAACCACCAAAAAAGCTGACTCAGCATCAGCAACACATACCCATGTGAAATAAAGAATATCTGTAAGGATAAAAACCTTTCGCTTCAACAAAGCTGGGGTGGCTGAATCAGGTGAAAGCGCCTGACTTAAGATCAGGTGAACGCATACCCATGTGTTCCGCGGGTTCAAATGTGTCATCACGGAAATTCCCGTCCCCAGCGTTGAAAGCGTCTAAAGTTGTATGTCTAAAGAAACAAGCTCTTCTTTGAGTTGTACAACATTCTGAAAATGTATAACCTCCATTCCTAATGCTTGTGCAGCAGCAATATTTCTCTTAGAATCATCAATGAATAAGCAGTCTTTATACGCAAGAGACAGTTTTTTGGTAATGGTAGAAAACATTTCTTCAGAGGGTTTGAGTGCTGCAATATCACAGGAAAAAACAATAGCATCAAAAAGTGGACGAATGTCATGTTTATCTAAAAATGCCCTTTCAAAATTAGTGGTATTAGAGAGCAATCCTAACTTATATTTTTCTTTAAGCGTATGAAGGAGTTCTTTCATTCCAGGAAAAAGAAAAGAAAAGTGTAGATATGGTCCATAAATACGAGTAAAATGCTGTATATTTTCTTCTGTAGCTTCCACAGAAAAATGTTCCAAAAATGATTTTGCCATAGCTTCTGGGTTATTCCATATTTTTAATTGAATAGAGTGTTCGTACGTATGGAGATATTCAGGGGTATAAGGAATAGAAAATTGTTTCTGAAGCTGTTGAGAAACTTGATAGCTTTTACTTCCTAAGGTCTCCCATAGATCAAAAATAATTGCTTGAATCACTACAGACTCTCCAGATATTCTTTTTTCCCCAAACCTTTCTTCTTCGCCAACTTCTCCAATGCAAAGTCAAACTTACTTCCATACTGTGCAGCAGATTTTTTCCTAAATGCAAACTCTTTTGGTAATCCTAGATTTACAGCAGCCTCACGCAGAATCTGTTTTCTTTGTTCACCAATTTTTAAAGCAGGATCAATTTTCATGGCATAAGAAATAAGTTCTTTATCCATAAAAGGCAAACGCAATTCTTTGCCAAAATGTGCTGTTAAAGCAAGATCCCGTGTAATGTCTCGCTCCCAAATATGCAATAATCCATCCCAGCATGCAGCCTGTACATCTCCTTTATGTCGTTCATAGCCAGCAAACAATTCTTCAGAACCAATACCAGTAAGCAATACTTGCTCTTGCATCATCTCAAGAACACTATACATCACGCATCCAACCCCTACACTC
This sequence comes from bacterium, assembly GCA_030697685.1. GTDB lineage: Archaea > Nanobdellota > Nanobdellia > SCGC-AAA011-G17 > GW2011-AR17 > JAGVZZ01. Next base: position 3,259 of record JAUYPF010000042.1, read on the forward strand.
ACAGGATCTCTTTTTCCAGTAATCGCAATCACTTTTTTCACTAAAGCTTCGACATCTTCCATCTGAATAATTTTTACTTTGATCGGCCAATCCATTGCATCTGCAACAGTCTGCGCTGCAAGCATATCTTTTGAATCAGAAAAACCAACTGTATACAAAATAAATTCTCTATCTAGTTTCTCACTTAAATATGCTAATAATGAAGAATCCACTCCTCCAGAAAATGCAATTGCAACTTTATCATCCACTCGTTTGTCTACTGCATCCACAAGGAGATGAGAGAGATGATCAAGTACTCCATCCTTCACATTTTCTTCTGTTTTTAATTCTTGAAGTAAAAAAGGAAGGTCTTCGTTTAATTCCATAGGAGAACAAGAATATTTAGTCTTAAAAAACTTATTCTTTCTTTTCTGTATAGGTATGAATAGCTGTGACTTTATCTATAGAGAAAGAATCCACACTGAGAAAGAAATCTCCTGTATTATGTATGCCTAAAATAGATTTTGGAAAAGCATTTTGAAGAAAAGAAGGCGTTTTTTCCCCTATGTCTTTTTTTATCTTTTTATAAAGAGCTTCCTCAAAGCCATCTGCTACTTCTATACGATTCACATCAATGCTGGCCATAATTTCAGCAACACGCATTTCAATAACATTATCATTGCTAGGCAAATATAAACCTGCTACTGGATTTCCATATACTCGAATTCCATATCGTAAAGAAGCTCCATTTCCATTCTGCCACCACTCTACATTTCCCTCTATATTTCCATAGCTTTCGCGAATAGTAAGAGAAGCTTGTTTTGGAAGCCACCAATCGATTCCTTTTTCAAAGTTTTTTTTAAGAGTAAAGGAAGGATCAAGAACAAGAACATCCGTATCTTTATGGGCCTTTAGTTCTTCTTCTGTTCTTTTTTTATTCCATACTGCATCTGCTAAACCTCCAATGAGAATACCTGTAGCATTCCTTTCTTTGAGAAGTGCATCTGCAGCAAGCATTCCTTCCAAGCCTCTTGCAGCTTCTGGGATTTCTGGGTGTCGTAGCTCAAGTCTTTGTGCAAGGACTTGTTTGAGAAGAAGTTTTTGTTCATGAGAGAGATATAGCCTTTGTGTATTATAACATCCTAATGTGAGTTTCATGTTGTTGTACCTTTAACAGTTGTTCTATTCAATAAATCTGGAGCAAATTAACTCTATGTAAAAACTAAAAAGATGGTCGCCGCTCTCGTTGTTTAATATGCTGTTGTTCGAGTTAAATGGTACGGTTCATCGGTTGGCAATTTCACCTGTCCTTCTAGCCACAAATAATCATTAACTTGACTTGAAGTAACGCCTGTAATCTCTCCCTTAATCAATTCTACTGCATGAATTGTATTGGCTCTTATTTCTACTTCCTCTTTACTTCCTGCAGGAATTTCTATTTTTCCTCTAATTTTTCTTTGTAATTCATCACTATATCGCAAAATTCCGTATCGTCGTAGTACTTGAGGAAGTTTATAGTCTGCACAGGCAGTTAGTCTATCATTATTTCTCAAATTCCCAACCAAATAATTCAAATCAGAGGCAAATAACTGTGCCCGCTTGCTAAACTCAACTTTTTTACCCCTGTACACAGAAGAATCTTGAAAAGATGGAAAATTGCTTACCAATAAATCTACTGATTGTAAAACATCATTCTGTATTTGATCTACAAGATACCTAAAATCTCCTTTAAATGTTCTTAGCGTAACAGTACCAACTTCATTTAGATTTCTTAACCTTTCATTCAGTAATGGAATCTCGACATTACCTCTCAAAATCTCCTCTAAATCTTCTATCTGAAGATTAGCAAAATAATGAGGAGTAAAAGATGTCCCTCTTTCTATTGCTCTTCCTAAACAAGCCATCATCGCTTGGGCGCCATCGTATTCTTTTTCGTGATATTCAACCTTCCATTTAGGAGTTCCCCAATAGCTAAAACTTATTGTATCGAGGGCAAACAAGAAACCAAGTTTTTCTGCTTCGCTCAACGGAGTAAAGTCAAATGGACAAACACTTAGCCAGTGAGATAACTTACCTCGGTCAAAACTTTTAGCAAAATTTTTAACGTTATCACTATTTATGCTCACATGATTTGA
>JAUYPF010000047.1 GCA_030697685.1 bacterium
TTTTGCATTAGGATGGAATTTTGCTATTTCTTTTGCAGTATCAGAAGCTCTAGTTAAATCACTAGAATATATTGCACTTATTTTTTCATCTTTTAATCTTAATGATAATTTTTTTGCTTGTTCTATGCCTAACTTTGTTAATTTTCCAGGTAAATGCCCTTGAAGAATTCCTTTCTTATTTTCTTCTGTTTCTCCATGCCTAACTATTATTAATTTCATTTTCCAGTATTTTTAAAGTCTTCTCAATAAATTTTGTTGCTTTATTTTCCCATAAAAGACTTTGGTTCCTCCCATCCCAATAAATTTGTTTATAAATGTTTTTACTCTCATCTCTTTTAGCTAATAATTCAAGAGCCTTTTTTAACTTTTCTAAAGAGATTTTATTTCCCTCTTTTGTTTAGATTCAATAGCTGGGAAAAATTACTTCTTCTTTCCAATGTAAAGAAAATATTTAAATGCCCCTTCCTTTGTTTGTAATTCAAAAGATTTTTGTTCTATTAAATGTAAATGTGTAGTAAACTCTGGGTAAATATGCCTATCTACGTAAAAGAAATAACCTCCTTTCTGAAGATGTTTTTCTATAACAAAAGCAATTTTCTTTCTTTGGTCCGAAGTAAAATAATCCAGTGCCATAGATGAAAAGATGAGGCTGTACTTTTGTTTCTCATTATACTCCAAGATGTTTGCATGAAGAAACTTGCAGTTTTTCAGGCTTTCACGTTTTTTTGCAAACGAAAGACACTTCTTAGAGATATCAAGGAGTTCTAAACTCTTATATCCTCCATTTGCAAGAATTTCGCTTATTATGCCTGTTCCAGCTCCAATATCAAGGCAAAGAGTTTTCTGAGGGATCTTATATTTTTTGAAAGAGCTAAGAAGAAAATTTCCTATTAATTCATTTTGAGGAACCATAAGATCATAGCGCTGAGAAATCTCATCATAGTAGTTTTTATAGTCTACTGGTTCATTAAGCAAAGGGAAAAAATAAGATTCAAAATATCTGCGATACCAAAAAGGTTCATTTTCTTTTAGGATTTTAATAAATTGAACATTTTTAGGAAGTTCCTCAAAAAGAATCCAGGATGGTCTTTTTGTATTTTTTTTATCATATCGAAAAGCATAACTTTTTGTAACAGTTTCAGAAAGATAAATTTTATCTAAATGGATCATATTTTAAAATGAAGTCTTAAGAATTATAAGCTTTTCTAAGAAGAAATATCCCTAAGCCTTACTGATTCTACCTTGCAGTGTACATAAAAATTATTAAAGTCTCAAACTATAGTCTAATCTATGATTAAATATCTGATCTTTGACTTAGATGGAACTTTATATGAAAAACAAAGTGTTGTAATAAGATATCTTAAAGTCTTCGCAGAAAAAGAAAACTTTGATTTTACTTGGCTTCATGAACAATTTACTAGCGCTTATATTTTAGCAAAAACAGGAACATATCCTACAACAACAGATTTTTGGTCAAAAGTCCATGATATTTTTATGGTGTCTATTCAGTCCTCAAAAAGAAATCTTTTAGAAAGTCTTGCTTTAGAAGCAAAAGAAGATGCTCTTCTTGGAATACAAGCTCGATCAGACATAAAAGAACTTTTAGAAAAAGCTAAATTAAATGGTATGAAAGTAGTTATCTTTACAGTAATGATATGTACAGTTCTATTAAACTTCAAGAAGGAGAAGAAGAATTTCTGGCCTTGTATGCGTTTAAACAAAAATAGTTAGAAAAATTAGAATTAGCTACTTATGTTTATAAATTGATCTCACTTCACAATATGGTGGGTTTAAACCTCAAATTTTTGTCTTTGAAAAAATGTTAGAAGAGCTAAAGGCAAAGCCTTCTGAATGCATTATGATTGGGGATTGTTATAATGATATTGGAGCAACGCAAGTAGGGATATTTTCAGTTCTTATTGGAAATAATTATACAAAAGAGTTTGTGCCTAATTTGAAGATTAAAAACTTTCAAGAACTTATGAATATAATTGATTTTGACAAATGTATGCTAAAACCTCTTCAGTTAATGGAAGAGAACTAAAACTTTTATTTTTATTCCTAGATGGGTTATATACTCAAGAGCTCTGCTCCGGATGTTTTTATATTCCCATTCTTTTCTTCATAACTGAAAAAACTCTTTCTACTTTGCTTATCTGGTGATATGTTTTTCAGACAATTTTTGGAGAACTTTATCTATAGATTCCTTTATTGCTGGTGGATAATCCTTTTTTGATATCTTTTGGACTGCAAAAGAAGGCAATCCTTCTAATGAATATAAAATTTTACTTTGTAATTTTTCTTTCCCTCTGTTTGCATATTCTACAATATTAGAAAAGAAAAAGCTCATCTTATCTGCCCACCACAAATAGTCTGCAGCTCTATTAAGATTATATGTATTTGTAAATTCATCCATTGTTTCAATGAGTGTATAGTCTTTAAATCTATCTCCACCTTTTTCATGTCGTAAAATAAGATAACAGGCATCTCGTATAAGTTCTCTGGGTAAATCTAAATTATTCTCAAAAAGAATGAGGGCTGTATTTCCTGAATGCACCCCTTTCCTATACTCATATAATTCCTCAGGGCAATCTTTTGTATTCACTTCTCTTGTTGGATAAATTCTATCAGAATCATGACAAAGTGCAGCTATCTTGAGTGCAGTAGGCAATGGTATCTTTTCTTGCTGTGTCCATAATTCTTTTACAATATGTACAACTTCTAAAAAATGACGACGGTCTACTTTGCCTTGTTCTTTTCCGACATATGCTTTTTTATACTCCTCACTATCAATTTGATTCAATATTCTTTCTTTTACAATTTCATAATAGTCTTTATTCATGGGGTCCTCTCACTGAGATATTTTAATATCTCATTGAAATCTTTTACTCCTTTGAATAGAAATGTTTGAAATTTAAACTCTTTAGCAGTGATTATGTTTTTTTCTTTATCATCTACAAATAAAGTTTCCTCTGTGATTAAGTTTGCTTTTTTAATAAGAATATCAAATGTTCTGCTGTCAGGTTTTGCAACCTTTAACTTATGAGAAAAAAATGCAAACTTAAAATATGAGTCCAATTTAAAGTGTAAGTAAGCTCTTTCTATAGTTTCATATGAACTATTTGAGAAGAGGCAAAGATTATACTTTTTTTGCTTTAATTCATCAAGAAAATCTATAGCACCTTCATTGAGTCTATATGACTCTCTTAATTTACCGATAAAATCAGTATATTTCTCCTTTGATATATTCAACTCACCAAAAATACCTTTCCTAAAGCCTTCTTCATCTTTTCTACCTAGCCAATTTTCCTCTTCAGTAATTGCTCCAATTTTAGTTTGTTCCCAATATTTCTTTCTAATAGATTTTATTTCCTCTTCTGGCTTTCCAGACAATTCTTTTAAAAAAGTTATGATCTTAGGACTTATTTTCTCCAAAATAACATTATCTGCATCAAGTACTATTGTTTCAATATTATTCACAATCATTTTCTTTTTATAATCTCCTGGTTTAGACGCTATTTTTGAGTATATCTTCTCTGAATGATTTATATCTTTTAAGCATTTCAATGCAATTTTGATGCCTTGACAAAAAATCAATAAATAATTCATATGATTCTTTGGTAAAGTATCCCTGTTTTATATTAGGAAAATTACTTTGATAAATTGCACCTATAGAATTTAAATTTATTCTAGCTGCCCCACTAATTGGATCTGGACAAGCATAAATTAGGTTTGATATTCTATGCAAAGCTATTGTTCCAAGGCACATTAAGCAAGGCTCCATTGTTGTATATAAACTAACTTCAAGGCCTTCCTCTTTAATTGCTTTTTTAATAAATTTAGAATTGTTTATAATTAAGCTATTTTCTGCGTGATCGCTCCAGCATTTATTAGTTCTGTTCTGATTTCTGGATTTGTCAATTAATCTATCACCGATTATCAGAGCTGCACCAATAGGTAAATTATCCTCATCTAACGCTATCTTTGCTTCTTCCAAAGCTATCTTCATATAAAGTTCATCTTGATTCATTTCCAATACCTTCCTTTAACAGCATCATATATAGATTTAACACCTAACATTTCTTTGGCATAATCTCGCAGATCAAAAACATCATCTATTCCCTTATTTTTTGAAGAAGCTGTAGTTACAACTAAAACTTTTCCTTCTTGAAGATTATTGCAAAAGGTGTTATAGTCTATATTACCAAGACTTATTAATTCACTCAGACAGTTCTTACCAATTAGAGATCCAACTTTGTATAAGAGGCTATTATCGCCAGGTAATATTGAAGGACTTTTTGTAAACTGGATTGCTACATCTCCATCTGTTTTTACAGATACAGAACTCAAACCATTTTTCTTTGTTGAATCTAACTCCTTTGCTAATACAACAATGTAATCTTCTGGGTTTGGTAGATCAAAATATTTTTGCATACCTAATCTCAACAAATCTTCATCTCTTAATGTATCTCCACAAGTTCTAAATATAGCTGTTGGAATACTATCTAAGGATTTTACACATTCAACAAGAGCTTCATGTTTATTGTTACCTGATTTTTCCGTTAGAATAATATTATCCTCTTTTCCAAAAATGACATTATAAAATGGCCTTGTTCTATCAGAGGTAGTAAACACTGTTTTGATGCCATTAACTCTAAGATCATCATATGCTAACTGCACTAATGGAGAAAAGCCATTCGCACTTGGCATTTCTAACATTGCTTTTTCTGTGTTTAGTCCCATCAAAGATAATCTAGAACCTTTACCTTCTGAGAGCATAAATGCTACTATATCATTGTTTGTTGTTTTATTGCCCTGTACTTGAGGGAAGCTTATTAATTTTTCAAAGTGAATAAAGCAGTATAAGCTTATAGTTCTAAAAGCATCTCTTAATTCTTCACTTGAAACTTCTTTGTTAAGATATACTTTATGTAAATCTTTAACAGATTTTAGATTATCATTAAACAGTTTTATTGCATAACTTTTAAAGTCCGGATTAGACTTACTAAGTATTTCTACCTCTTTCTTATATATATCCCAATATTCCTGAACAAATATTTCAAGATCCATTATTCGCCCCATATAAATCATAAAAAAATTCTATAAATACTGGAAGGAATAGTTCCCCTTCTTTAATCATAGCTCTTATCTGAGAAATGTCCCTGAACATTGCTTCTTTGACTTCATGATTATCTATCTTTAGTTTTTTGTTAGTATTACACTTGAATAAGGATACAAATTTTGGAACTTCTTCATAAGTAATCTTTTTCTTTTTAACAAGTTTTAATGGTTCTTGAATGCCTAACTCTTCCTTCATTTCTCTTAAAGCTGCCTCTTCATAAGATTCTCCTGGATCTACGTGGCCTCCAACTGAACTATCATAGTAATTAGGAAATCTTTTCAAATGTGGCCCTCTCTTTTGCACAAGCAATTGCCCTTTATCATTAAACACAAATATAGCAATCATTCTGTAACTCTTTTTTTGTTCCCTAATCTCACTTCTTGGTAAGCAACCTACTACTTTATCCTTTTCATCTACATATTCCATTAAAGGGTCTTTATTCATATTATTTTTCCTCCTGATACTCATTCATTTTTTAACTTCTCATTAGTGTTTTTATTGCTTTTTTTAAATGTGGTGTTGTTTGATTCATCATAATTTCTTTAACAATTTCATCAAGTGTTGAAAATGAACGTCCCTTCATAAATGAATCTCCTAACTTCTCAGGAGTTGATACTGTTGTATATAAACTATTAACTTCATTTTCATAAGGGTCTTTTACTCTGAATTCTCCAACCCATTTTAAGTCAAGTGGAATTGGCAGTAATTCTCTAATTGTCTCTACATAATCTTTTCCAATAGGTACATGTGTACCTAAAGCTGTTGTCCAAAGAGAAGTGTATCTTTCTTCATGATCTCCTCTTTTTCTAACACAAATCTTTCCTTGAGAATCCCAAATAAGAAGATGTGCTGATAAGTGTAAGAGTCTTTGTTTATGGGCTTCTTCTTTGTCGATTACTTGGTAAGGACTAAGCGCTTTTCCCAGCTTCCAGTTTGTTGGTTCACGATATGTTTGAATTAGCATTCTATTGATTCCCCCAGATCTTTTGTTTATAAAAGTTCGCTCTTAAAGTCCTAAATTCGTCAAAAACTCTGTAATCTTCCCTTCGAAGAGTTCTGAAATCAACCACATCGAATTTCCCTAGTAACGCAACTTGCGTAAATCCTGTAGCTAACATGCGCTTTGTTGTCTCCACATAATATACTCTTCTTTGCTCTTCTGTTTGATTATCTGGCGCTCTTGGAAGTTGTTCGGTGAACCGAGGTGTTGTTGAAAATTGCTCCCTTAATCTTATATACTCTTCGATAAGTCTTTCTCTATTTGGATCACTAATTGTTGACCATGCAGGATTAAGTAACAATGCAACATCATCCCATGCATGGACAAATCTATCCGATGAAGAAAAATCTATATGCACAATATGATTCTCTGGTGTTATGATATAGTTTGAAGGAATACTATCCCTATAAAGCACGTTTGAAGTGCCTGGAATTGGGTGTTGTGAAAACATATGATGGAATAATGCAAGGTCTCTTACAAGAATTTTAGTTATTGATGGGTCAGCATTATGCATCAGGTTTTTTGTTTTAATTCTCTCCATAGGGAGATATACTACAGAGTCTCTAATTTCAGGAGCAAAATAGTGTGGCGTTCTTATGGGAAAATATGCATTTCCAGAATATAATCCTGCAATAGTTCTCTCTAAATCAGCACTTTCTATTGATGGATGTCTCTTTAGGACTCTATGTTCTTCTAGGATTATTCCTTGTTTTGATCCCATATTCTAACTCTCAAAATTATTTAGTTTTCCAGGGCAGTACCCACATTCTATCCCTGATTGAATAATATCTTTAACCCATTGTTCAACACGAGCAATCTCTCCATCTTCTCTCAATTCTTCAATTTGATTAAATCGCTTATTTAGTTCATGGGGTTTGCATAATGTAGGGCAATCAGCACATTGTGTGTCATTTACTCTTTTAATCACATCTTCTCTTAATTTACTATTCCATATTTCGTCTAAAGTTTGAGAAGTTAAATCTCCTATTTTATAATCGGGTAAAAAATGTTTTTCACAACAAAGGAATGTTTCACCTGAAGGGCTAACCTCTACAAACCATCCATTGGAACGACAAGTGCCATATCCTTTTTTAGCATTAAGATCTTTTAATCTATGATAATAGGGTTTTATTTTTATTCCAGTTCCTTCAAACCTTGGTGATATCCCCTGAACAACGCGATCAAAAGCCTGCTCCATAAATTCCTTAGAATGCTGTTGACCATGGAAGTAATCTACAGCAGGAGTAAATCGAATAAAACTAAGTTGTTCAAGAACAGGGCTTGGAAATGTTAAGATAGTATCTGCAAAAGAATCTATTCCATCAACATTGAGAGGGTGAATAAGGTAAGATAAACCCAATCGTGTTTCACTATGGGTTTCTTCTTTTTCAAGTGCAAAAGATTTTATATTTTCAATAACTGTGGTATACGCACTTTGTCCTTCTCTCGTTTGAGTATATTTTTTAGCGCTTTTCTCATCTCCACCATAGACACTAACACGAACAAATAAAGGTTGAGTCTCTAATATCCTCCTAGCAGCTGAAGGATTCATAAACATCCCGTTAGTATACAATGCAACAACATTTCCATTTTTTCTAGCACGTTGCATACCTTCTACTGTAATTGGATTCATAAGAGGTTCTCCACCACCAGTAAAAAGAATATTTTGGACACCCCCTTCAGCGAGTCTATCTAATGTAACTTGCATTACTTCACTAGTCATGTGAGTTTTAGGAGAAAAGTTACTTTGGTATAATATCCTTGAAGAATCTTCCTTTAACCAAACATCTTCATCTTTCTTTGGTTCTGCATAAGAACACTGAACACATCGAAAATTACAGTTTAGTGTCGTAACAAATTCTGCTGTTACTGGCCTTATAGAGTTATACTGGCCTTTGAGAATTCTTTCGAGATTATCTTTTTCAGCCACCCAAATAGGAACTTTCACTTTTCTTTTCTCATTTTCCTCATCTTGAGATATAACCTCTATAGGCAACCCATCTTGTTCTAAGCTAACTGGTGTATCTGAAACAAGGTAGATTTTACTTACAAAAGGATACTTTGATAATTGATAGGACAGCCTAGTCAAATCGTTTTTATCGGAGTGACTAACAAAAAGATTGTATTCTCCAATTTTATCTGGGTTTGGAATAGTTTTCAGGTTCATTTTAATCCCTCCTTCCCAATCCAAAATAATACTGGAAGCATTTTCCCAGTATTTTTCATCTCCTTAATAGCCTTTTCTAATTCTTCATAGGTATAGAACAGGAGCATTTCATAGGAGAACTTCTCTTGTCTGTTCTTCAGTTGTTGAAACTCTTGCAAAAATTCCTTTTTAAATCGAATGATATTCCATGCTCTCACAGAATCATTATAATTAATTTTTCCCTGAATTTTTCGTGTATTTTGTATTGCTTGAATCATTTCCATGTGTACTCCTTTTATAAAAAAAATAAAAAAATTAATCCTCCTCATATACAGGTATATGCCACCAAGCCATTGAGGAATAATCTTTTCCATTCAAGCTTCGTGTATATGCAGCTTCTAGCCTTCGATCAAGCTCTGTATCAGTTAATAGTTCTGAAAGATCTTTGTATTTTGGGCTTTCTTTTGCTTTGTATCCGTCATTTGCCATTTTGTGTACCTCCTATTTTATGCGTTCTTACAAACGCTTCTAATTCCTTTACAGAGTCGCTGAGACTCAAAGCACTCTCTGGGATCTCCAAGACTTTTTCTTGTGTTCTTGGCTCATAAAACTGAACCATAAGACCATTCTGTATACCTTCAATCATCGTCTGATACATTCTAGTTTCTGTGAACTCAGGGGAAAGGATATATGTTATTTGGGATCTCTTTTTTGAGCCATAGCTTTTCCATGTTCCATTGTTTTTTTGATGTGTTTCCATGTTGTTTTACCTCTATGTTTTGTTACTATTTAGTAACTACCCTATAGTAGTTTAACTTTTCCTAAGGGCATCTTAGTGCAATCTTAGGGCAAAGCTTATAAAGGAAGACTTCATTTATAAACTTATGAAAAGAAAGATCATTGCTTTAGGAAAAAGAACAGTCGTTCTTACTCTTCCTAATCCTTGGGTACGAGAGAAGAACCTTAATCCAGGAGACTATCTTGAGCTTGAAGAACATGGGAACTGGCTCTCTCTTTCTCTTATAGGGCAACAAAGAGAACAGGAAATAGAACAAGATATTACACATCTGGATCGTATGCTCAATCGTTACATTGGAGCCTTGTACAAAGCTGGCTATGATAAAATAAAATTGAAAATAACGAAGAAACAGCTTCCGACAATACAAAATACACTACAAACAACCTGTGTAGGCTTTGAGATAGTAAAAACGACACATACAGAGATTTTCATTCATAGAGTAGCAAAACTAGAAATAGAAGAAGTAGATGATCTCATAAAAAGAATCTTTTTTACATTGCAAACAAATGCACAGGATTTAGTACTTGCTTTGCATACAAAGAAAAAAGAAGATTTTCTTGCCGTTATAAAAAAAGACTATATATTGAATAGGTATGCTGATACTGCACGGCGGTATGTCAATAAAGAGAAGAAAGACCCTCTGAGCTATGCACTTGCAGAGCAGCTAGAGAATATAGGCGATTGGTATAAAGACCAAGCAAAGGAAGCATTGGAAAAGATACCCAAAATACCAATAGAAAAATTGAAGGAAATAAATACCTGTATTGAACTGCTTTATGATCTCTATTTTGCATTTACTTTGGAAAAGTTAGAAGCATTTGGAAAAAAAGTGGATGAGCTCAAAGGAGACCTGAAAGATGCAGAACAACTTCAAGCTTTACTTACCATGCTCTTTGATATTCAAGGGGTTATTTTAACAAAGAGGATATGATGATTTCATGAAAACAAAAAAAGACTTTGTTGTTGCACTTGATTTCGATGGTTGCATTGCTCTTGGACACAAAGCAAAGATCAAGTATGCAAAAATTCTTCATCAGCTCGATATAGATCCATCACAAACGCTCAAACAAACCTACCCTTTAGGTGAGAAAAAGTATGTTGAGCTTGTCAGGTACATCAATATTGATAGAATTATGGAATATGAACTGGATCATGGTTGTGTTCCCGTGCTCAGAAATTTAGCAAAAAAAGGTGTCCATTTTATCATAGTTTCTTCGAGAACAAAGGAAGAGATTCACGCGGTGAAAAAATTTGTGAAGCATCATAAATTACACATTAAAGATTCACATGCAACACTTCTTGAACCAAAAAGAAAAGTCTGTCTTGATATGCATGCACGAGCTTTACTAGAAGATTGTTTATATAAGCTTGAACCATTAGAACATGATCCTTTAGAACTTTTTTTCTTTCGCAGACCATGGAATCGTCACGAAAAGCTGAAGAAGGGAACGAGAGTGAAGGAACTGCATACATGGGGAGAGTTTGAGAAGGAAATTGAACAAATGTTAAAAAGTATGGAAAAATGAAACAACAACAAAATGTATCTTCTGTTAAAGTTATTTTTTTGGATATAGGAGGAGTTGTGTGTCAAGATATAGAGAAGTATATGATGCACGATATTGCAAAGACGTACAAGCTTTCCTATGCAGAAGTTATGAAAATGAGAGAGAAATGGTGGAAACTTTATGCAACAAAGAAAATTTCTGAAAAAGAATATTGGAAAGGTTTTCTGAAGGATGTAGGGATTCAGGAAAGCTATACGCAATTTCTTCCACTTCCCTATCAAAAATATATTCAAAGAATGCCTGGTATGGAAGCTGTTCTTACAAAACTTGTACAAAAATATCCACTCTTTGTTGTATCTGATCATGCTCCTGAATGGTGGGCGTATGCACAAAAAACTTTTCTTCTGCAGAAGTATTTTCAAAGCTCTATCCTTTCTTTCGACTACGGTGTTCTAAAAGAGGAAAAGAAAATGTTTCTCGAAGGAATAAAAAAGGCAAAAGTGAAACCAAAAGAAATTCTCTTTATTGATAATGCAAAGAAAAATCTTCTCGTTGCTAAAGAGTTAGGAATACAAAAAGTTTTATTTACAAATCTAAAACAATTGATAAAAAATTAAAAAAAGAAAAATTTTCCATTAAAAATCAAATTGAAGTCCAACATAGCTTTCGAGCCCAGACAAATTTCTTCCTTCTATAGATGTACCCATAAGAGAATAATTGGCACCACCAATGAGACTCATGCTGTCTGTTATTCGCAACTGAAAGTTTGGCCCAATAGTAAATTGTGAGCTATCCCTTAGTACGGAATCACCAATCTGCACAGTGCTTGTACTATAGTTGTTCTCAAGCTGTGTGGAAACTCCTAAGCTTAATCTTCTACTTAACTTATAGTTGAGATCTAGGCCTGGTTTGAATTGAAAAACAGTATCCTGTGTAGCAGAAAATCCTGGAGAATCAACATCAGTGCTATTCTCACCTAGACCAAAACTCGTGTAGCCATCAAGAGTAACTTTTCCTTTTGTATAGGTAAATCCTAGTTCTGGACCTACAACTGCTGTATTGATATCTGCACTGACTCCTGCATAGCTAGCATCTGTGTCACGCACATCTACATTTGCTCCCACACGTAAAGCAAACTCTTCACTCAGCTTCCGCTCATAGCCTGCAGAAAGATCGAGATCTTTGACAAAAAATTCACCGCTATCATCGTCATATTCTCCAGTATACAATCTTGAAGGACGAAGATCCACATACACAGAATTCTTTTCATCTATAGGAATACGAACATCACCTTCCACACGCATACCTCCTCCAAGGAGTGCAGGATCAGAGACTGTGTTCTCTTCACGAAATGTCATGATGCTTGTGCCAAGAGAGAAGTGTCCTTGTATATCTTTTTTCTTTTCTTCTTTTATTGGTTGAAGATATGGGCCACAATCTGGGCGAAGAGCAAGGTGCACTGCATCAAAAACCTGTGATTCGAGATCTGCAATAGCATGGTCTTGCACACAATCACGCTTGCGTTGTTCTTCGAGATACTGAAAAAACTCTTTTCTTGCAATATAATTATCTTTTCCTTCATTTTCAAGAAGCGTAGGCTGAAGGAGTTCTATGTGTTTTTTTGGAACATATACCAAAGCAATATTATCTAAATAAATCCCGTCTCTATTTGCTTCTTGATGCAGAGCAAAACCAATAACTTTGTTTTCTTTATCCTTACGCAAAGTGACATACTCTGTGTCTGAGTTTTCAATGGATGTACGAAGAGACTCTGGACTTCGAAGCCAAGTACAGTTGTAGACTGTTCCTTGTGGTTTTGTAAACTGAAGAGCAAGTTCTCTCTGTTTCTTCAGTTCTTCATCGTATCCTTTAAAATCCCCATACAATAACTGAGACACTTCTTGCCATGCAGTCGTATGTTTCTTTTCTTGTCCATCACAAAGACCATTTGTATTACTGTCTTCACAGACTTCAATTGCGACTGCATCTTGACAGCTGTTTGTTCCTTCTTGCGCATACGCTTGTGTTGCAACAAGTCCTATACTCAGAGCTGAGACCCCTATGGGAAAATTCAATATTTTTTTGTAATCTTGCATTTTTTGTTTCCTCACTTCATCTCTTTTCTTTACTGATAAGGAGGGTTATTATTAAATAAACAGGAGAAAAGTTTTGTACAAAAAAAGAGACAAAACTTGTACAGATAGAAAATTTTTGAGTCTAATCTTTGTCGTCGCTTCGCTCCTGGCCTCAGTTGCCGGCAGGGGGCTCTACAAAAAGACGAACGCTAAAGTACATTGGTTCTTTTCATAAAGGTGTTATAACTTTTCAGCTTTCATCATAATCCCTTTATATCTTTGAGATGTAAATATTTCTTGTTTGATAACTCCATTACATATCTTTTTCTAACTTCTTCATTTTCTTCAATTCTTCCATTTAACCATTCTGGTTGCTTCCAATCTTTTCCCCAATCCCAATTTATGTAACAAAATGCTTTTACAATCGAATGATCCTTGATCCAATTAAAATAAGGTTTAAACCACGCTTCCCAACTTTCTTTTCCTTTATCGACTCCTATTTTTGCAGGAGAAGATTCACCTATCATTAGGGGCTTTCTATGGTTTTCTGCTTCCTTTGTAAAAGCCTCTGTGACAACATCCTGATTATCTTTAAAATGTTTAACTCCAAATAAGTCATTTCCAAACCAATCGACATATTCATCTCCAGGATAATATTCCATAATTCTTTTTATAGATTTGAGCCTGGAATCAAATGCAGTGCAAGCACACCATACAAAAGCCACATTATCACATCTTTCTTTTCTAAATAAATCAACGATGTGTTTCCATGCGGAGATAAAATCATTAGGATAATAATCATGTGTTGGATTATTAAATTCATAACCAATTCTTAAAAAAACTGGGTTGTTATATTCTTTTATATTCTTTATTAATTCTAAAATTTCTCCATCGTATTTTCCTTCCGAAACTTGTTTGCATTGATCTCCCAATTCTTTAGCCTTCAAATTTAACCCTATTTGGAGTATTAATTCTGGAGATATTTTTTTTGCTTCATTAATCTTTTTCGAAAACTTTTCTTTAACCTCATTTATTCTATTATAAATCATATACATTGCAGGTTTATAATCTTCTACCACATCCCAATATTTTTTAAATTGTTCTGGGCTTTGCCCCACTCCGTGAATAACCTTTCCTGAAGAAGGTTCAAATTTTTGACCGAAATACATATTATAATATTAAAATGGGCGTCTTTTTAATACTATCTAATAAGCTAAAATATAATGACCCGTTGGATTATTTACGTAAATTTATATATTCTTAAATCTTTAATGTGGTTATGACTAAATACTCAGTAACTCTTAACTTTTTTATCCCTAAAGAAATAGTTCAAAAATTAAAAGAGGTAAAAATCGAAAATAATTCTTCTTTTGACTGGAGAAATTCCAATAATTCCCATTGTACTGTAAAAGCTCTATCAATATGCTATTCAGGATGCCTTAAGAAGATAAATATTTATTTAATTGTTCTGCAAATTTTAATGCTTCTTCTTTAATAATTTTTATTTTCTGAATATATGTATCTCTATCATAAAATTTTAACTCTCCTTCTGTAACTTGTTTTGTGTTGCTTTGGCCATCCCAATTTTTTGTAATAGGGAATCCTTTATTTTTTAGCTCAGGATTCCATGTACAGTCTACCTTTACCCATTTTTTATTGCTTTTTACCAAAAGAGAATCATGTGGAAAAACCGTCCCAGATTTTTGGAGAGTAGCAATGATATTCTTTGGAAGGGGAAGATCTTTCCAATCAAATTCAACTTTTATCTTCTTGACTTCATATCCTTCTTCAAGAAGAAGAGAATAAAGTAATTCAGATTTATGTCTACAATCTCCAAAGAGGATATTAGGTTTAATTATAGTTCTGTCAAATTTACATACCCTATATGGAATTTTCTGAACCTGTTCAAATAATTGTACTAATTTGGATTTCATTAAGAGATTGTATGGATGGTAATATTTATAAATTAATCTTTTTATTTTAAATATGTGAGTAAGCAAGTCAAAATAATCATTAAATATAATGGAAAATATTTACTTATTAAAAGAAAGGATAAAGAAAAAAAAGAGCATATAGGTAACTGGGAATGTGCTGGTGGCAAACTTGAGAATGGAGAGTCTTTTGAGGATGCTGCTATCCGTGAAGTAAAAGAAGAAACTAACTTGGATGTATCATTAATTAAAACTGTTAAAAAAATAGAGAAAGATAATGAAATACAAGCGATGGTTTTTTTGGCAAAGCCAAAAAATACTGATGTTAAGGTCTCTAAAGAACATAGTAATTTTGGATGGTTTAGCTATGAAGAATTAAAAAATTTAGAACCAATCACATACAAAAAATTTTTTTTAGAACTTATTGATCTTTCACAAAAGAGTTAATTACGATAGATTTCTTCTATTTTTGGGACTATTGTTTTCCAATCATAATTTTTTTCCACTTCTTCTCGTCCCGCTAAACCGACATCTAGAGAGTTCCAGGCTTTATCTGCTTGCAGGATCAAGTTTTCAAGATTATAAGGCTTAAATAAAAATCCAGTTTCTCCATCTCTAATTATCTCTGTTGGGCCTAAATGATTAGCCGCGACTACTGGTTTTTTAGAGGCCATAGCCTCTAATATTACAATTCCAAATGTTTCATTTAAGCTTGGAAGTATGAAAGTTCTACAAGCATCAAAAGCATTAACAACATCTATTCTTTCTGGCTCGCCAACAAATATGATATTCTCTGATAACTCTTTTTTATAATACTCTTTAAATTTTGTCTCTGTTCATTTTTATAATTGGTTTAGGTAGTCTAGGGTTTGTTGAAGTCTTTCTTTTGTTTTTTTGTCGGGTATTTTATTATGCCATTTATTCATTTTTATAATGAATTGTTCATATCCTTTTTTCCAGGAACCTTCTTTTTCCATTATTTTTTCAAGAACTATAACAATAATTTCTGGTTCAAATACTATTGATTTATCCAATATTTGTAATAGTTTACCTTCTTCTGTGATTGGTGTCGCTTTACTTCCATGGTTTAAACAACAATCTTTAATTATTTCTAACTCCTGAGCAGAATATTTCTCCTCTTTTTTGAATTCAAGAAATAATTTGTAACTTAATTCCGGATGGTCATCACCATCACTTATTACTCTACCTAAATCATGAAAATGTATCCCTATTAAAAGTGGCTCTAGATTGAACTCTTCTTTTTTTTGTTGTATTTGGATTGCTTTTTTTTCAATACTTAACATCATTTGTATTAGTAGTTTTTTTCCCAGCTTACCTTTGTATTTTTTAAATTTTTCAATACAGTATTCCTTTGATTTATTGGCTTTATTCATTTAATTCATTCCTCGCAAGATCATATTTTATTTTAGGGATGGATTGGCCTGTACTACTAACATAATCAATTGGAAGTGTTAAAAAAAATTTCAATGTTTCAGGATCTCTTACTTGTTCACTACATATTCCTATTAAAATTTCTCTATTTGCTTGTTTTGCAATATTTACTGAGTGCCCATTTTTTTAATAGTCTCTAAAGGTTTATCCATCAAGAGGGCTGTTAAGACACATATTAAACCTCCATGAGATACAAATATAACTGTTTGCCCCTTGTATTGTGTATATGCTTTTTCTAAGATTGTTTTT
>JAUYPF010000003.1 GCA_030697685.1 bacterium
TACCCACAACCCCACAAGTCTCCAAAAAGAAGGATCTATAGAAAACAATGCAGGATAACTATGTGTACTCCCCTTAAGTTTAATAGTTAACTCCTCAGTTTTAATCTGTAAACCGGATTCATGCATAACTGTATCAAATAATGGCAAAGATACAGGAAGTTTTTTAGACAGAATATCATCCAAATATTTTACCGAAACGTGAAGTTTTTTTGCTACAGGCTTTTTACCAAGAATCTTAATTGCTTTTGAGATAGAATCAGAAACATTTCCTACAAAAACATTCGTATCCCTTCTAAATCCCTCATAGAGATTAATATGTTTCATAGTTTCTCTTGGAAGATGCAAAGACTTTGGAACAGCAATATGACTCTCTCCAGGAATAAGATAGCTTGTAGGAAGACTAACAACCTTTCCATTCACAAAGGTAAAAAGAGAATGATCCTGGGTTACACGAATTTTCCTCCCAGATTTAGTTTTCACCTCCACCAGTTGAGAAGTAGCTTTATGTTTGATATGATCTTGGATCTTAGAAAAAATAACTCTTTTTTGTTTATCAAAACAAAGAACTTCAACATCAGCCTTAGTTTCAACAATTTCTCCAATCTTCATTCGAGTGATTATTCCATCTTTTTTAACAATCAATTTTTCATCATAAGGCAAAGACTCTCCGATCCACATATTCAAAAGCTCTGGACCTTTCACCAAAATAAAATTTGCTGCAGATTCATGTGCAACTGCTTTCGCAAGCATAGTCTTCCCACAGCCTGGAGGACCATACAGCAATACTCCTCGTGGCGCACGAATACCCATGTCTTTGAATCGCTGAGGATACTTCAAAGGCCACTCAATAGCCTCTTTCAAATCTCTCTTAATATCCTCAAGACCCCCAATATCATTCCATCCAACATTAGGTATTTCTACCATAACTTCTCGCATACCAGAGGGTATAACAATACGCATTGCTTCTTCAAAATCTGTATCTAAAATAATTAATTTATCTAATACTTCTTTAGCAAGCGGTTGATTTTCTTTCAAACTAATATCTTTTTTAAGAACTCTTCGAATAACATTAATCGCAGCTTCTTTACAAAGTGCAGCAAGATCTGCTCCAACAAACCCATGCGTTCTAGAAGCAAATTCACTCAACATTCCTTCAATAAGGATGGGACGAAGCTTGTCACGTTGAGCCATAGGAACTGTTTCCCAGCTTTTCTCATTTTCTTTCAGATCAGCTTTCAAAAGTTTATAAAAATCTTTTAATACAGTTAGATACTCTTTCACTTCTTCTATTTCTGCCTTTACCGCTGGCTCTCCTTCGATCTTTATTTTTTTAGAATCTAATTTTTCTATGAGATCATGTAATTTATCTGTAAATTTAACAATCCCTCTCTCAACATATGCTTTTTTAATCTGTGGCTTCAGAGGCATATTTCGTGTATGAATTTTTAACACATTCAACCTTCCTTCTTTTGAAGGCACACCAATAACAATTTCTCTATCAAATCTTCCTGGTCTTCGCAATGCAGGATCAATAGAGTTAGGTCTATTCGTCGCAGCAATAACAATAACTTTTCCTCGCTCCTGCATTCCATCCATAGTCGCAAGCAATTGTGCAACCATTCTCTTCTCTACTTCCCCATAACTTTCCTCTCGCTTGGAAGCGATTGCATCAATCTCATCAATAAAAAGAATCGAAGGAGCTTTCTTCTCTGCTTCTTCAAATTTCTCTCGAATTTTCTTTTCTGCTTCTCCAACAAATTTAGAAACAACTTCTGGTCCATTAATAAGAAGAAAAGTTGCATCAGATTCATTTGCAACAGCTTTCGCTAAAAGAGTTTTCCCACAGCCAGGAGGCCCATGCAAAAGAATTCCTTTTGGAGGCTCAATACCTAATCGCTCAAACAATTCTGGATGCTTCAATGGCAGCTCAACCATCTCTCGCACTTTTTCAATTTCATCTGTAAGCCCACCAATATCTTCATAAGTAATATATGGTACTTTTTCCTCAAGAACATCAATAGCTTTTGTACTAAACTTCAAATCAGTTGCTTCTGTAATCACTAATGCACTTTTTGGAAATCCATCAGCAACAACAAATCGTAAACCTGCAATACCAAAACCACCCATAAAATCCTCTTCAAACATTTGAAAGACATCTTCAAAAAAAGGATTATCAGACATTGCACTTCTTCGTCTTCGTGTTCCACCTAAAGCAAGAATATCCCCTTTGACAACTGCTCTTCCCAACAATCCTCTCTTAAACATATTAGGATCAACTTTAATCGTGACACCTTTTTGTGCAGGAGCAATAGTAACTGTCTTTGCTTCTTTCACAGCAGCTCTTCTAACTTTCACTACTTCACCAATTCCAGTTTTTGCATTCCTTCGAAGAATCCCATCCATGCGAATAACAGTTTGACCAATATCAGTAGGATACGCTCTATCAACAATTCCTACAGTTTTTCTTCCACCCTCAATTTCAACAATATCACCTATACGAACACCTATATCACGCATTGTTTCTGTATCTATACGAACAATTCCTTTATAGGCTTCTTCCTGTAAAGCTTCCATAACTTTCAATGTGACTTCATTCACGGTATTTTCTTCCATTTTGACCCTATTAATAAAGCTTTCTTACCTTATAAACCTCATTAAAAGAAAATATACACTAGGATTATAAAACTTAGGATTTTAAAAAATACAAAAGAAAACACTACTTCAACAACTTTTGAAAAAACGCTTCCAAACACTTTATCTCTGGTTTTCGCACATTGAGAGCATAAAACTGAATATTCTTTATCTTCTCCACTTCTTTAATAAAATTTTCATCTAAAAGGTAATGAAGAATCTCATATGCTCTTTTCCTATTAACATTAATCTCTTTTACAACATCATTAAAAGTAAAATGCCTTCTCGGTAATTCAAGAAGAGACTCCATAATTTTTGTCTCTGGACTATAACCCAAAAGTTCACAAAAAACATTCTGTGTGGAAGATTTATGCATGTGTACCTTACAAATAAAAAGGAAGAGCAATATTTAAGCTTTATCTCCAATCTGGTTGAAAAAAAATCAATTTTTACTACAAGAACACCAAAAAGCACAAAAAGCCCTAATTCCTTAAAAAATAAAATGCTTCAATTCCTAAACTTCCCAAAATCTATCACACTTATTTATGGCCCACCTGCATCTGGTAAAAGTACTCTCTGTTTACAAATCGCAGCAAACAACCCTGGAAAAATAATTTACATAGACACAGAAAATGCTTTTAATATTGAAAGAATTCAACAAATAAATCCATTAACAAATGTAGAAAATATAATTGTTATGAAAGCAAAACGTTATTCAGAACAAACAAAAGCAGTAGCAAAACTCAAAGACACCAAAAATATTTCTCTGGTCATTATAGACTCTTTCACAGTTCATTACAGAAAAAAAACAAAAGAAGAAAAAAAACTCTTCATTAACAAATCATTCAAAAGAATGTTAGAAGAACTTAAAGAACTAAAAATCCCTATAATACTTACTTCACCTATATATACTGATTTCAAAAGACAGGATCATCCTATCGCACAAGAACTTCTTAAAAAATACGCAACATACACTTTAAGATTAGAAAACAAAGGAAAAAGAAAAGCAATTATTGAAGAAACAAAAGTAGAAATTCCATTTATAATTACAGATCAAGGCATAGAAGTATAAGGCTGATCTTCTACAGAAGGCTTTTGATCTTCTGAGACAGAAGAAATCTGAGGTTTGGAAGCAATACTTAGTTTATATTCATCTTTCTTAGGGCAATTAGGATTGATACAAAAATTCCAAGGCCTTTTCCCTTTACTAATCAATAATACTTCTGGAAAACTACAAACATTACATTTCGCATCTGAATTTTTTGCAAGAAATCCTCTCGGGAGAGAAAAGGTGATTTTACACTCAGGATATTTTGAACAGGCAATAAAATAACTCTTGAACTTAGGAGTATATCGTATCTGCAAATCTCCTCCACAAACACAAGGTTGAACAAAACTTGCTTGTTTCATCGTCTCTTGATAAGACCCAGAAAGCTCTTTTCCAATTTCTTTTTCTTTCGCTTTAAATTGTCCTAACACTTTTCCAAGAAACACTTTTGCATGTGCAAGGACTTCTTTTTCAGAACTTTTTCCTTTTCGAATCTTATTCATATCTTTTTCAAAATCTCTCGTCAACTGTTCATCAAGAATATCAGGACAATATTTTTGTAAAACATCCACAGTCTTCAAACCTAAATTTGTAACTTCAATAGAATCTCCTCTTTTCAAATAATTTCTTTCAAAGAGACTCTCAACTATTTCAGAGCGTGTAGAATTATGTACAACAACACCATTACCTAAGATAAAATTAGGGCATTCATCACTATTGGTTAAATCATAAACATAACAATCTTTCAGATTAAGCTCTTCTATAGATATTATTTTTTTAGTAATTAATGATGGACTAATAACTTTTTCATCAATAAATGAGTAAAAACTCTTCTCTAAATTTATTTGAGAGAAGTACTTTATTAATTTTCTGGGTCTTTCACTGATACCAATAACAACTTTCTTTAGGAATCCCTGTTTTCTTAAATTATTTAAACAAGTATTTAAAATATTAAAATTAATATCTAAAAAGTTAGAAATTTCCTTTTTTGTTTTTGGTTCTTTTGCTAAATAAAATAATATTCTTTTTTCTAAGATACAATGAGATACAGAAGAGCTATACTTATAATGCCTTGAAAATATTTTTATTAATCTTATCTTTTTTTTAACAGATTTAATAGGGATATAAGAAAGAAACAATTGTAGATTCCTTCTTCTTCTAACAAATAATTTAAAAGCTTTCTCCTCAACACTAGAAGATATTCCTAAGACCAAAAGCATAGACTTAAGTTTGTAAAGTAGATCTATATTTGTATTGGAGATAAATAATTTTGGTTCATCATCATGTACACAACCTTCATCATCAAACAATCCACCAATAAATTCAGGATAAAATTCGGGAGTAACCAGTTTTGAAACATTTTTTTCAAGAACTTCAGGAGCAACAAAGAATAATATTCTACCTATCAAAGCAGGGACCCTAACATAATATTTATTAGAGAAACCTTTCTTATAGACTAATTTAACACCAAAAACAGAATGAACATCATCAATAAATTGATCTATCAAATCTAAATTGGTATTATGATATCTAAAATCAAAGCAATTTTCTCGAATAATTTTTTGCCGATCTATTGAACCGTCTCCGATTAGTTTAGCCATAATCCTGCATAAATTACTGCTTAATTTTAATGGAAAAGGATTATTAATAATAAAAGAGTTTTTATCAGAAATAAATTTAGGACGAGGTATATCTAATTTTGACCAAATCCTAATGGGGATAAAAACCTTCTTTTCATTTTTCTGAATAAAACACTGAGTAGCATTAAAATCTTTTGAAAAATTCACTTGACTTAATTCGCCTCTTCTCTCACGTAAATTAGGATAGAATCCATAGACTTGAGAGGGATTGGAATGAACAAAAGATTCCCAGCTTAATATTTCTGAGCCAATTCTATCAAAAAAAGGATAGGTAGCTACTGAATTTTGGCCAACACTTAGATTAGATATTGGGATATAATCTTCACTACAATTATTAGAAATCAAAATAGGATGATTCCCCGTAGCTTCAACAAATGAACCATCAGCAAAAGTTACCTTATATATCTTTTCATGATCATTTAACATTCTACGACTAACCAACAAAAAATTAGAATTAATTATATTATCACCAGATTTACTTAAACAAAATTTATTTTGATTAAAAATCAACTCAGAATCATCATAATTAATAAAATAGCCATTAAAAAGGGACTCAATAAATATTTCTTTATAACCATTCCCATCATTAATTAAAATAGGAGTATTACCCAAAAGACATTTAGTTCCCAAACTCTTTTTCTCAAGTTCCTTAATAATAGATGCAGGAGTATATCTTCGAGGAGGACTAGTCTCTTTATCAAGAAGTTTCAACTCTTTCACATGCAACTCTTGTTTCTCTTTCACATGCACTTCAGCTTCTTCCAGTTTCACATAAGGTCTATAGTATTTGTGCCAGTTCTCTTCTACAGTTCTCGTACCTTTTGCAAGAAAATTCTCTTTATTCACATCTATGGTCGCAGAAACCGTTTCTCGTACTGCAGCTTGTGCAAACGTTGCTAAGAATCTTTTCACAATAAGATCATACACCTTCGCTTCTTTTACTTCAAGACTTCCTGGAACTTCCCCTGTAGGATATATTGCAGGGTGTGCTTCATCTTTCTTCTTTCCATTATTAGGCTTCAATTCTTTTTGTTTCAACAATTCTTGTGCAAAAGCAGTATACATCTGTTGTTCTGATAATTTTTGAAGAACTTTTTTATAGCCAATACTTTCTGGCAATTGATTCGAGGACGTTCTCGGATAGGAAATATAAGAATTAATATACAAAACCTGTGCAATTTCTAAAGTCTCTTTAGGCTGAATACGAAAAACTCTATACGCTTCTAATTGTAACGCAGTAAGATCAAAAGGATGAGGTGCATCTTGTTTAAATTGTTCCTTATCAAGTTTTGTAACAACAGCTTTCTTACCATTACATTTTGTATAAATATCCTCAGCCTTCTTCCTTTCATCAAATTTTCCTTTTTCATGTAAAGCAATGAGCTCTTGAGTATCTAATTCTAACTCCCAATAAGGCACAGGAATAAATGTTTGAATGTCTTTTTCTCTTGCACTAAGTAATTTCAAAGCAGGCCCTTGTACACGTCCAGAACTCAAAATCTTAAACATCCCTGTGGCATTCTTAATCGAAAGAGTCAATGCCCTTGAAAGATTAATCCCAAAAAGCCAATCTAATTCATGCCGAGTAATTCCTGCTTCTGCTTGACCATGATCTAAATGTTTTGCAACAGTATCATAAGAATTTCTAAGATCTTCTTTTGTAGTAGTAGAAAATTTCATTCGAAAAGCATCTTTTTTTCCACAAGCAAAACGAACTATATTAAAACCAATTACCTCTCCTTCAACGTCATAATCACAAGCAACAACAATATCCTGAGATTCCTTACAAAGCTTCTGAATAAGCTGCAAATAAGGCTTAGTAAAGGCAGCACCTTTATTCACTTCATAAGACGCCTTCCATTCAATATCAAAAACAGGATAAGTCCAACCCTTTTTATTTTTCTCAGTAACAGTATACAAATGACCAACAGCACAAGCAACAATAATATTCTCTCCTTTATGTGTAAGTTCATAATAAGGAATTTTCTTCAGATACACATTTTTTTTAGGGCTCTTATCTGCTAAAGCCTCAGCTATCTTGAGTGCTGCTGATGGTTTTTCTGCAATAATTAAGGTAGTTTTAGACATTTAAAGAGAAGGAAAACGACAAGACTCTTAAAAACCTTTCTAAGACCAAAATTACTGTAAAACTACTTCTTCTAAAGAATCTAAGGCCACATAATATCTAAAAGAATCTTTCATTTCTCTGTGAAATATTCCCAGCACTAAAAGATTGTACAGGACTCTATCCCTGCTCAGGTTCACAACAACTATCATCCTATCAGCTATAACAAACAAGAAAATTTGCAAAATACTCAGTCGTACATCCAAAAATAGAAAAGAATTTCTAACATTTTGTATAGATCTCTCCTCTAGAGCCAACATGAGTTTCATTTAAAAATAGCAATAGTCTAAACATAACAAAAGAAACACCAAACACTCACTCCCCAAAAATGAGATTATAGGTGTTTTCTTTTTTTATTCTTTTCATGCAAAACTCTTCCCGCAACCACATCCAGAGCTCGCATTGGGATTACTTACTCTAAATCCAGATTCTTGGAGAGTTTCAATATAATCAACAAGTGAACCTTTCAAATAATGTCCACTTTCTTTATCTACAAAAACTTTAACATGTTCAACAACAATAACTTCATCTCCTTCTTGAGGAGCTTCTTCAAAAGAGAATTTATATTCTTTTCCAGCACAGCCACCTGTAATCACTTGTATACGTAAACCATACATTTCTTTATTATTTTTTTTCAAAAGTTCAGCAACTTTTTCTGCAGCTTTAGAAGTAATAGTAAGAGTTTTTCCATCAGTATCAACAACAGCTCCATTCAAATGCTCAAGCATTTCTTCAAAAACATCATCTGGCATACCATGACCAATACTCCCTTGTTCAAGTGTTTCCATAGTATTTGCCCCGCAACCAACACAATGCAATCCATAAGAAAGCATAATTTCTATACATTGTGGATACAATCGAACCACCTCAGAAATAGTCATATCTGCTTTAATTTTTCGTTCTTGTTTTTGAACTGTTTCCATAGATTAAAAAAAGAAAAAAGAACTATTTAAAGCTTGCCTAACTTCAATTTTTCCATTTTTTCTCTATTACTGTCATTAAAAAGAAATAAAACCTAAAACCCCTTCCTTCGAAACATTTTCTCCATATCTTCTAATGCAAGCTTCACCATAATAGGCCTCCCATGAGGGCAAGTGTAAGGCAACTCACATTTATCTAATTCTAAAAGCAATCTATACATATCAGAAATAGTCACGCTGTCTCCTGCTTTAATAGATTTTTTACAAGACATCATGGTAATAATATCTTCTTTCTCTTCATCTTTAAAATCAACAAGCAAATCCCTCAATAAATCTTCACCTTTAACTTTATTAAAAAGAATAGGTACTTTTTCTAATCGAAAAGTATTTTCTCCAAATTCTTCTAAATAAAAACCATACTCTCTCAATAAAATAAGTTTAGAACGCAAATTCATTGCCTCTTTTGCACTAAACTCTAACAACTCTGGAACAAGAAGATCCTGTACCACAACCTCGCCTTTCATAAACTGCTTCATAAATTTTTCATAATTAATTCGTTCTTCAACAACATGCTGATCAATAATCATTAATCCATCCTTAGTCTCTGCTAAAAAGAATGTCTTTGCAATATTTCCAAGAATTTTCATTTCAGGAAAATGAGTATATTTTTTATCAAAAACAGGAAAAACTGCTAATCCTCTCTGCACTTCCTTCACAAAACGAATATTTTCTGCTTTTTGAGCTATAGTAGCACCACTTGGAAGAACATTCTCATATGAACTAAGCGGAATTTCTGCTGCAGAAAAATCTAAAGGAACTTCCAGAAAAAGAAGACGAATTGCATCAAAAACAACAGAACTAATTTTTCCAGGATGAGAAAATTTTATAATCTTTTTTGTAGGATGTACATTCACATCAACATCACCTGTACGTACATGAATAACTGCCACAGGATGCTTGTTTACAAAAAGGAGGCTTTTATAGGCTTCATATAAACCAGAACTAATCTCTTCACTTTCAACAAGTCTCCCATTCACAAAGATTGCCTGCATACTCCTATCTTTTCTAACATGCGATGGCTTTGAAACATACCCCTCAAAAGAGATATTTCCTTCATTATACTTAATAGCAATCATATCCTTCACTAAAATAAAACCCCATACTTGTCCTATCCTCTCTAAAGGATCACGAGATTGCACATCAAGGATAAGTTTCCCTCGTATTCGCAAACGAATAGAAATATGCGCACCCAAAGCAAATTTTTCTATGAATCCAACAATTCGCTCTTCTTCCAAACCATCAAGAAACTTTTTTCTTACAGGCGTATTAAAAAACAAATCTCGTACTTCAACAACAGTCCCTTGCGGACAAGCTTTTGCCTTGAAAGATTGAACAACTCCTCCTTCGACAACAAGTTCATAGCCCTCCAGCATATCTTCCGTTTTACTTAAAAGAGTAAACGAAGAAACAGCAGCAATACTCGACAATGCCTCTCCACGAAAGCCTAAAGTAGAAATATGTTCAAGATCTTCAAAGAAAGAGATTTTACTTGTTGCATGTCGAAGAATACTTTGCTCTAAATCTTCTTTACTCATACCACTCCCATCATCAACAACACGAATGCAATTTTCACTAATTTCAACACTAACATGCTCTGCTCGTGCATCAACAGCATTTTCAACTAACTCTTTGACAACATTCACAGGTCTATCAATAACCTCTCCGGCAGCAATTTTATTAATGAGCTTCTCATCTAAGACTCTTATCATAAGAAAAGAAAAAATAGAAAAATTTAAAAGGATATGGCTAATGCAAAACAAATAATGTTAAGCATAGAACAGATAAAACAGAAAATAGAGTTTGGTCTACCAGGTGCAAAAGTAGAACTAAAAGATCCTAGAAAAGATGGAATTCATCTGAAAGCAATAGTAATCTATAAAGGTTTTAAAGACAAATCTCTTGTAGAACAGCATCAAATGGTCTATGCGACTTTAAAAGAAGAACTAAAAGAAGAAATTCATGCTTTAAGCATAGAAACACATGAGGAAGAAGAATGAACGAAGAAACAAAAAAACAAATTGAAGACATGATTAAAAAGAATAAAATCTTTATTTTCATGAAAGGAACTCCAGATGCACCAGAGTGTGGCTTCTCCATGCGTACAATAGAAATTCTTAAAAGTTACAAAGTTGAATTTGGATATTTCAATATTTTAGAAGATGAAGAAATTCGCCAAGCAGTAAAGGAATATTCCAACTGGCCAACCATTCCACAAGTATACATCAATGGAAGATTTATTGGCGGCTGTGATATTACAGAAGAACTGCATAAGTCAGGAAAACTAAAAAAATTAATAGAAGAATGACTACTTAACTGCTAAAGTAATTTTATTCTTTTTTAAGAAATCTACAAATCTAACCACAGAAGCAGGAGTCATTCCATCATGTGTAGAATGATCATTATATCCACTAGTTAAATAAGTACTAGAATTTCTTGTTTCTGCTCGTAATTTTAAAACAACTTCATCTTTTAATCTTGGCATAACTGGCTTGCCATTTTGTACCCATTGTAATTTAAGTCCTTTCTTAAAAAACTTCCAGATTTCTACATCATATTTTTCAATTTTTCCAATCTGAGTAACCTCAGCTACAAGAACAGCTTCAAATTCAAGATGTTGATTATCTTGTAAAGCCTTTAAACTTATTTCTGATACTACTGACATAAAAAACCACCTCATAATATACAATAAAAAGGGAGTTTATAATTATTTCTATCTTAAAATAACCTCTTCTGCTCTTCCAATTTCTTCGCTTGTATACGATCTAACTTATCTTTCTCTTCCAATTCACTTTGCACTTCTCTCGCACGAGCAACAACTTCTTCAGGCAATCCAGCAAGTTTCGCAACATACACACCAAAACTCTTATCTGTCCCTCCAGGAATAAGTTTTCGTAGAAAAATAATTTCATCACCTTCTTCCTTGACAGCAATATTATAATTTTGAATCCGTTCAAAGCTCAAAGATAACCTATTCAAGACATGATAATGTGTTGCAAATAATGTTTTTGCTTTCACTCGATTGTACAAATACTCAACAACAGCCCATGCAATAGACACCCCATCATAAGTCGAAGTTCCTCTCCCAATTTCATCCAAAATAATCAAACTTCGAGATGTTGCATTATTCAAAATGTTTGCAGTCTCATTCATTTCCACCATAAAAGTACTTTGCCCGGAAACAAGATCATCATAAGCACCAATACGCGTAAACACCCTATCAACAAGCCCAATATGTGCTTTTTTCGCAGGAATAAAACATCCCATCTGAGCCATAATCACAAGCAAAGCAACTTGTTTCATATAACAACTCTTTCCAGCAAAATTAGGCCCTGTAATAATCATTATTTCAAAATCCTGTAAAGAAGTATCATTAGGGATATAATCACAACTCAACTCAACAACAGGATGCCTTCCATCTTTGATTTCAAGAACAGAACTATTATCCAAAAAAGGTTTCACATAATTATTTTCTACACTTACCTGTGCAAAAGAACATATCACATCAATCTCTGCAACCTTTTGTGAAACCATTTGAATGACTTCTGTATATTTTTTTACTTCATCAACAATTTTCAAAAAGATTTCATATTCTAATTCCCCAATTCTTTCTTGTGCAGTAAGAATTTTTTCTTCTTCTCTCTTCAAATCCTCTGTCACAAATCGTTCATAATTTGCTAAAGTTTGTTTTCGAATAAAATCCTCGGGAACTTGAGAAAGATTCCCAGCAGAAATTTCAAAATAATAACCAAAGACTCTATTATATCCAATACGCAAATTTTTAATTCCTGTTCTCTCTTTTTCTTTTGCTTCTAATGTAGAAAGAAATTGTCTACTATTTTTTCTAATATCATGTAACTCTTGTAACTGGGCATCAAAATTTAATTGTATCAATCCACCATCTTTCAAACTTGCAGGAGCGTCATCTCGAATTGCTTTATCTAAAATATCAATAACATTTTGAAACCCATCAAACTGTGTTAATTCCTCGAAGGAGTCTATTTTTATTTGTTGTACAAGAATCAAACTTTGTTTTAAAGAAACAAAATCACGTGCATTTGCTCTATCAAGATTAATCTTTGCAATAATACGTTCAATATCTCCAATATGCTTCAAAATTTTCTTTAACTCTTCTCTCTGTATGAGATGTTGCACAAGATATTCCACTCTATTCTGACGAAGATGAATAAGAGAAAGATCTAACAAAGGCTCTAACAACCATTTTCTCAATAATCGTGAACCCATCGCAGTTTGTGTTTGATCAAGAACAGAAATCAACGAGCCTTTACTTCCACCATCCCTAACATTCGCAAACAACTCTAAGTTTCTCACAGCAACAGCATCGAGAAACATCTGTGTATGTTTTTCTCGCAAAGAAATTTTTTTAATGTGTGAAAGAACATGCATCTGTGTATCAAGTAAATAAGAAAGCAATGCTCCAGCAACACGCACTCGCATATCATCTCTTCGTAACCCAAAACTTTCTAAAGAAAGAATATGAAAATGATCCAGAAGAGCTTTATACGAATGATCAAAAGAAAAAAAACGATCTTCTACTTGAGATAGATACAAGCCTCTGCTTTGTAATTGCGCAACTAACTCTTTATTCACAAATAAACTTGATGGAACCACACACTCATCAACCACAGCAAAATCAATACCTTCGGAAACAAAAAATTCACCAGTAGAAATATCACAAAACGCAGAATACATACTATCTCCATGCACATACAGGCTCATAATGAAAGAATTATGCTGAGATTGTTGTTCCATAAGTGTCCCTGGTGTAACAATACGCACAACACCTCGCTTGACTAATCCTTTTGCTTTTTTGGGATCCTCTAACTGTTCACAAATCGCAACTTTATGCCCTTTCTTCACCAATTTAATTAAATAAGGTTCCAAGGCATGATAAGGTATCCCGGCAAGTGGCGCTCTCTTCTCAAACTTCCCTCGAGACGTAAGAGTAATCTCTAATTCTTTAGAAGCAAGCACAGCATCATCATAAAACATTTCATAGAAATCACCCATGCGAAACATAATAACACAATCGCCATACTCTTTCTTCAATTCTACATACTGCTTCATTGCAGGCGTAAGGTTCTCTGGATCCATAGAAAAAATAACTAAAGAATAATTTAAAAGGATTTAGTTACTTTTTGTAATAACTTTCTTTCCCATATACTTCTGCAACACAGTAGGAATAGCAATGCTTCCATCTTTCTGTTGATAATGCTCAACAATAGCAACCAATGCCCGAGAAGTGGCAATCGCAGTATTATTCAAAGTATGTACTACTTTTCTCTCTCCTTTCTCTTCATAACGAATATTCAACGCCCTAGCTTGATAATCCGTGCAATTTGAAAGAGATACAACTTCCCCATAAGCCTGCGTTGTCGGTCTCCACACTTCTATATCTGCACTTCGTGCTTTCCATACAGCAAGATCACCTGTACAAATTTCAATTACCCTATAAGGCAACTCTAAAGCCTGAAATATTTCCTCAGTATTCTTCAACAACTCATCATAAAACTTCCAAGATTCTTCAGGCTTGCAAAAAATAAATTGCTCTACTTTGTTAAACTGGTGTGTCCTCCACAATCCTCTCTCATTAATTCCATGCGCTCCCACTTCTTTTCGGAAACACATCGTATAAGAAAAATATTTCTTAGGCAAATCAGTAACAATTTGATCAGAATACATTGCAAGGAGAGAATATTCACTAGTCCCTATCAAACACATATCTTCCCCTTCCACACAATAAACACTTTGTTCAAATGCTTTAGGATCAATACTCTTAAAAAGCAAATCTTTTTTCAGCATCAATGGTGGTTCAATATAAGTAAATTTCTTCTTTACCATATGATCAAGAACAAAACGAATCAATGCTTGATTCAACAATGCAAAATCTCCTTTCAAATAATAAAAACCATGCCCAGTCCCTCGTGCAGAAGCATCAAAATTGACTGCATCAAGAGCTTCAAGAACTTCCACATGACTTTTGACAGGAAAATTAAATTTTTTTATCTTTCCCCACTTCTTTAACTCAACATTATCTTTATCACTCACACCATAAGGAACTTTTTCATGGATAATATTAGGTAACGTTTTCAACAACTCTTGCACTCTCTCTGCAAATGCAGCATACTCCTCTTCTTTTTTCTTCACTTCTTCAGGAAGTTCTTTCATTTTCTTCAAAATAGCATCAATGCTCTTTCCAGCCTTACGCAAACTATTAATTTCTTGAGAAAGAATATTTTTCTGAGAACGTAAACTATCAAGATTAATTTTAATAGTTCTCAACTGTTTATCTTTCTCAACCAATTCCTTGAACTGCTTCAAGAGTTCTGGTCGTTTCATACGTGTATAGCTCTTTTCAAACAATTCAGGATGTTCACGAACAAGATAAATATCAATCATAGATAAAATTAATTTTTCCAACTTTAAATATATTACCTTTCAACATATAAACCACTTTACAATAGCTACAAGCAAATGCTTATATACAACATTCATATTAGCAATTATATTCTTAGAAAGAGCGGGTGAAATGGGAGAAAAAATGCCAAAAAAAGGAAAAGAAATTTTTGAGGTTTTCTTCAGGAGAAAGCCAGCTATGATATTAGTCGCACTTAGACAAAACACAAAGAATAAATATGGTTCTATTCTTGCAAAAGAAGTTGATTGTACCTATTCACATGCTGTCAAGATCCTCCAAGAAATGGAAAAATCTCAATTAGTGAGTTTCCAAAAGAATGGAAGAATTAAAACAATTGAATTAACAGATACAGGCAACAAAGTTGCTGAACATATTGAAAAGATAAAAACACTTTTATAAATTTTTTTTATTTTTAATTTCTATTTTTTACATCCAATAAATACTTAAAGCTAGATTTATAAAAAAAATATATGGCTGACCCATTTAAAAAAGTTGTTTTTCTTGCCGATGAATTTTCTCGAGAACTAGCTGGAGACACATATACAGCTCTAACAAAATATAATGATCTAAAACACAAAAGAATTCCTGGTGGAATAAGACCATTTTATCAAGAAGACCTAAGAATAGCAGAACAAAGAAATTTTGAATTCACTCCTGAAGTATTAACTACAGTCAGGGGAAGGCATGTCTATGTATTTGTAAGCCCTGTTGTGAAAGAAGGAACAAACATAAGATATGATCCTAATACCCCAATCATCCGAGCAGCACTTATCTCCGATGCATGTAGAGAAGCTGGTGCAGATAGAGTTAATCTAGTGATGCCTCATTTACCTTATTTAAGACAAGATAGAAGAACAAATTATAAAACCACAGGAGCAGAACGAAGAGAACCCATTTCTGCGAGAGTAATTTTAGATATACTACAAGCTTCTGGATATTCTGGTTTAATAACTGTTGACCCTCATTTTCAACAATTTAGAGGATTTGTTCCTAAAGAAATGTACGGTGAATCTCCTACTGCACGAGTCGCATTGACAAGTTACATTCAAAGAAAGTTTAATCCACAAGGAGATAAGAGAATTGGAGTTGTATCACCTGATTTTGGTGGAGGAGAACGTGCAGAGATTGCAGCAAAAGATATGAATGCCACCTTCCTAGCCTTATCTCGAAAGAGAAGAATAAAGGCTGGAGCTATTGGAGATATGACTGTATATTTAGAAGAAGGAACAAGCCCAAATGAAATTGATATTGCTGTTATTTATGACGATATAGCAGATTCTTGTGGGACAATGATTAAATGTGCAGAAGCTATAAGCAAATTAGGAATTGAAAAAATAATTGGTGTTGCTACTCATCCTGTTTTCAGTGATGGAGCTATAAAAAAATTACAAGATGCTAAATTAGAAATGGTCGTATCAAATACAATTCCATTATTAGGAAAACATAAAGGGATTCATGTGGTTGATATTTCTACAATCCTTGGTGTAACTATACATTGTATTGCGACTGGGCATGGTTCTTTAAGCAATGATATTTTTGATTCACAGAGGTATCAAGATTTAGAACGAAGGTTGTCTTCATAAACAGTATTTTTCTTCTAAAACCACTTCCCTAACCCTTCCTGCTTCTCTTCTTCTTTCCCAAACACACTTTCAATTCTATCCCTCAAAAGAACAAGAGTTTGTTTCAAATATGGTGGCAAGTTATACTTCACAGCCAAATCCATAGCAGGATCCAAATATTTCACAATAGAACCTTCAGAAATAGTAAAGATTAATTTCCCGCCACATTTGCATTGCCCAGCAAGTGGTGGCCTTCGATAAATAGTATTACACTTCCCACAGCGAAAACTTTGCTGAGAAAACTTCCGCAAATTCCCTTTAATGTCTCGAATAAAATGCCTTTCAATAACGAGTTTAGCAACATCATCTTCATCAACAGCGCGAGCCTTTCGTGCAACTTCCATCTGCCCAAGAACTTTATCTTTCATCGTAGGAAGAATCTTAT
Source organism: bacterium (assembly GCA_030697685.1). Taxonomy (GTDB): domain Archaea; phylum Nanobdellota; class Nanobdellia; order SCGC-AAA011-G17; family GW2011-AR17; genus JAGVZZ01. Next base: position 16,868 of record JAUYPF010000003.1, read on the forward strand.
AGGCACTACAAAGAACACCATTATTAAAATTATCTGTATCATGCGTAAACATCATTCCTTCATATTGTGCTTCTGTTCCTAAAGTATCTCCCAATTTCTTAATTTTTACATCCCAAGGATTCTTATATTCTGCAGCAGCTTCATACAACTCTAAAGGATAACGATCAGCAATATCCATATCAAACACCATATCATCAACCTCTGAAGGAATAAGTTGCCCAGTAAGAACCAATGGAGCATCTTGTGTAATTCCTCTCGTATTTGGTAAATATTTTTGTGAAAAGTTTAACAATGTATCCAACAACAACATACATCCTGCTTCATCCCCATCACATTGATTCGTTAATATCCCATAAGGCAATATTTTATGTCCATCAACATTAAGACAATAAGAAACCTCTTCACCTATAGCTTCAATAGAAACAACTTTACTATAAATATTTTTACTATCAAACTCAATTTTCATTCCATAAGGTTTAGAATCCTTTACAAGCTTTTTCAGTACAGTTTGTTTCCTATTCATACCAAAACCAATTTCTCTATAAAATACTTCATAAAAACTACTAGGAATAATGAGTTTAGTAATTTTAAAAATTGGAATAGGCTTGTTTTTAGCTAAATAAAATGATTTAACTTTTGGTCCAGGCTCTTTTTCATAGGTATAAAACTTAACAAATATACCATATCTCTTTAACACAAACTCTAAATCCTGTAAAAGCCCTTTACTAGTAGAATCACAGCAAACACGACAATCTGATAAACTTACAGAACCATCACCATCAAAATACCCTTGTAAGAAATATTTTAATTGATTTTTAGGAAGATCTAAGAATAAGGGAGGAATTCTTTTCTCTTGAGCAAAGCTACCACAAGCTAACTCCTGAATCAATAAGTAGAGAACTTTTGAAGAATAAACAAGTCTCTCAGGAGTATTATATGATGGTTTTAAACCATATCTTTTCATTATTTTCAGTAATTTTTCCCTAACTTCTAATTCAGACGCAGCAATATCAACTTGATTCAATCGAAAATTGGATCGCGAATATCCTTCAGCTACATACAATCCTAAGAACCATAAGAAATCTTTATCTAAAACAATTTTCATTGGAAAAGATACAGAATCACGAACAAAGCCTATTTTTACTGAAGAAGGTAAATCCTCAAATGATAAATTCAATAAATGTAAAAAATCCTTAATAAAAGTATAAGAAAAACTATCTCGAGCTAAATAATTATCTAAGGTTTGTTTAGAAATTCCTAATTTTCTCATAACTATAGATCGACCACCTAAACATTTAATTTGTTGAGAAACAAACTTTTTAATCCCTCTAATCATAAGTCCTTTATACTGAGAAAGAATCTGACTAAAATCTAAAGAAGACAACTTTCTATCAAGCAAATCTAATGTATAAGGAATAGTTACCTTGTCACCTAAGACAATATCCTTCGCTTCTTTTTTACCTTGTTTTAAATAAAAAAGATGATTTCTAGTTACTTTTAATTTTCTACCACACTCGGTTTTTAACAACAATAACTCAGATGAGGCATGTTTTGTAAAATCAACTATAGAAACAGTTTTTCCAGGAGACAAAGTCCTATAACCTTCAACTTTAATTGCTTTAGTGCCAAACATATCCACTTGCTTTATAGGGTGTAATCGTTCTACTAATTCTCCAATCTTTTCAATCTTCCATGTTTTTCCATCATGATAAGGAAAATAAGTGCTATACTCTAAACAATCCCTTCTCATAATACTATGCAGCAAAGGATGGGCATACAATCCCTGCACTTTAGAGAAACCAATAATCCTACAAACAATTCCTGCAGAAGTATGCGGACTCATTGCAACAATCAAATGCCCTACAAGCTCTCTCTTGGATTTCAATTGATAATAAGGACTTGTCCCATACAATTTTTCTAGCTCTTCATCAATAAATCCAGCAACACGAAATAATATTTCATCAGCACCTTCATCAGGACTTTCAGGACAAGAAGGCAAAATAACATCTTGCGCAAATAATTCTAATATTTGATTATCATCAACAAGCTCTTTCCCATAAACATCATGTATGTATCCTAAACTTTTTATCTTCTCGATTGAAGTCCCAACTTCTTTAAGTTTAAAATGTGTGCAAGGCAATTCAATCATATCATACCTCACTGTCCCATCCTTATTCACGCCAAGATTATACTTCGCTCGCAATATTCCTTTAATTAAATGCTCTGGAATTTTTTCTACACTGCTCATTCCTCGTACACCTTTAATGAGATCTGGATACTGCCGTGAACCCATCTTCTCCAAAGATTTGTAAAAATAATGTTTTATATCAATAGATCTAGTCACACTAGTATTTGCTTTTCCATGATAAGGGCAAATCTCTTCTAAAATAGTTTTATTGCATTGCCTACAATACCATTTTCTCTGTGTTCTACCAAAACATTTCTCACATATTTGGAGAATAGTATCACTATGACAATTCTCGCAAGAATACATGGGAAATTGTGAAGTAATTTTTCCTGCTTCTAATGCACTTTGAAAGCATCTTAATCGCCCTCCTTCACTTCCAACTGGAAAAAGCATATGAGGACTGCCAATCATCTTTCGCATCTTTGCCTTTTCTGGCCTTCCCATACGCGCACCGATAAAATAGCCACACTTATCTTTAATTTGATACACAGAAATAGAATTAACCATTGCAAGAACATTCTCTCCTTCAGGTTCCTTCTGAAAATGCCCAAGATTCAAAAGCAGCGCTTTTGCACTATCACCAGAAATAATAAAATATTCCTGGGCAACGACAGTATGTGGACATCCAATCAATTCAACGAATCGCTTTGCAGAAAAATCAGCAACAAGAATATTTCCTTCTTTGAAAACAGAATTTTTTAATGTTAAATAAAGCTGTAAAAATTGTTCTTTCTTTAAACTATTCCAATAAAAAATATACTGTGGATGTAATGGCACCCCTAACCGAGAAAATTGTTCTGCCTCTTCTAAGGAAACTGTAGTCTTTATTGGGAATGTATACAACTTTTCTAAATATTCTTTATCAAGAGCAATCTGATCGAAAACTTTTTGTGCATAATAAATCCACCACTCTTCAACAAAGCCACAAGGCAATAATTTATGTGCTCTATTTTGAAAATCTCCCCAATTAATCAAAAGGTCACCCAAATAAATAATTTCATCAATTTCTTTCAAACAGCTGAGTGCTTCCTCATAAGTTCTTAAATACAAAACATCACCATTCTTTAATCGAACAATCGGACCATCAATACTATCACACACATTTAATGTAGTAGATTTTCCAGGCCTCTCAGTCTTAAACTGTGTTCCCACTGCAATAAATTTATCAACAACAACCATAGTTGCGGGATGTACACAATCTGAAGAAAAGCCAGAGACTCTTCCTCTCCCATAACGCAAACGAAATCCACCATTGCGCAAAGGATAACTAAAAACAGGCCTTCCTCCAACAATATCTTTAATGTATGTAGTATCTGGCGTAACCTTCTCTATCCTCACCGCAGAATCCACTTTTGCTCCTCGTGCTTTAATTTCCTTTTGCAACTTCACAAAATCACCCATAAATTCCCACTGCTCAAGATCCATTTCTTTTCCCCATTTTGCTAATTGCTTCCACACTTTAGGAGCTTTCAAAGAAAGACATTCTGCAGTAACAAGACAAAAACCATTACTAATTTTATTAGAAACTCTCCTATCTAAATCCTTATGATTACTAACGTCAAACTTCTCCGAAGGATCACCATCAACTTGTATGGGCAAATGTTGTACAAGAAAAGTAGTTTCCTCTTCTGAAGGAAAATACTGTAAATTCGTAACACGCTCATGATAATCACAGAGTTCTGTATATGCTCTTTTCACTTCTTTTTCTGTTGCATCATATGCAGCATAACCAAACCTTTTTCTAATATAATCGGCAATCAATACAGAAACTGATGCACCTGTTCCACCTGCACTTCTAATAGGACCTCCATAAATCAAAGCAAAATACTCTTGTCCATTATCTCTTCTTTTTCTAAACTGCACTTCAATAAATCCTTCTAAAGGCGAAGAAACTACGCCTACAGTTACATAAGCAAATCCTATACGAATGCCAGTCTCTATTGCTTTCTTCTTACTAGAAAATTGACAAAATTTTTCCTTCGCTACTTCTTCAGCAATAACAAGTGCAACTCTCCAATCTTGACTCCCATAATGTTTTTCTAGTTGCTGAATCCTATCAGGAATTCCTTTTCCTAAAACTTCTGGAGCAACAGACGCAATAAGCCCTTCTACTCTCTCCGCCATATTTCGTGCAAGAGGAATTTTTACAAAAGTATCTGGATCATAGCCTAAAGTTTTTGTTTTATTTGCAATTTCATAACAATGAAGAACTTCTTTTTGCAAAGAATCAAAAATACTTTCAACGCGAGGACTATAGAGAGCCATAAGAGGAGATAAAAAAAGTATTTTAATTAATCTTTCTAAGGTTCAAAAATAGAGATTCAAACATCGAAAAGGCAAAAGCTTTAAAAGACAGAAAGAAAATGAAGAAAACTATGAAAACACTCATTGCTATATTCTTATTACTTTTTGTTGTAGCTTGTTCTGCACCAAAAATAGAACTTGAAGAAGTCACAAATGATTCCATTATTGGGGAACTACCAGAAATAATAGAAGTGGTTACAGAAGAAACGAGTGCGCCTTACTATGATTTTTATGAAGGAGACACAAGAGAAATCCTTGGGCACTCTATAACTTTAGAAAAAATCTACCTTAACCCTCAAGTAGATATTACTGTTGATAATACAGAAGCAGGGGTAAAAGAGACTAAATCTGAAGAAATTATAGAAGACCTAAAAATAACAATTTGGAAAATAAATAATAATTACCAAGAAGAAAAATATGTAACCTTTAAAATAGAAGCATTAGAACTTGGAGAAAATGAATATATTATACAACAAAATGAAAAGCGTACTATAGGATCAAAAGATATTTTCCTAGAAGAAAGTAGAACGAATGGATATATTCAAGTCTCTGTCTATAACAAAGGTACTTTAATTGGAGAAACAAAAAATGTTAAAAGTGGAGAATCTCTAGAAGTATATGGAGTTACCGTAACAAATTTAAAGAATTATTATAAAGTAGAGCAATATGCATGGCTTATGATTGAGTAAGCTCTGCTATTTCTTCTTTTCTAAAATCTACTATTTTTATTTGTCTTGTTTTTAAATTAATAACAGTAGATTTTCCCCAAGTAATATTTGTATGCCCTAATTTTTCTTGAAACGCTGTTTTATATTGAAAAGAACAAGAGCCTATAAGGGTAACATTCTTATACGAACTAATTTTTACATCATGATGAATATGCCCTGTCACAAAAAAATCAGGCACTTTCTCTATAACAAGATAATCTTTTTCCACATCAGGTATATACAAACTAGAAATATGTGTAGGTGCAATGTGCCTCTTTTTTAAAACAAATTCCATCATCATATCACTGGCATCATAAGCTCCTGCATTTCGCAAAGACTCAACAGTATTCATATAATAATCAAAACAATAACCATGATAAAGAAGAATATCAAACATATCATGTATCCGTACAAGTGCAGGATTGCTAACAATAGTCAAATTTTTTAAAGCATACAAAGATCGTGCGAACTCTCTGCTTAAAGGAGGCTGTGGTTCAGAAAGACGCAAAGCATCATGATTTCCTCCACAAAGAATAATTTTAATATCTTTCCGCAAAGAACCAAGATACTTTGTTAAAGCATCATACTGATTATAAATATCTTCTATATCCAATTCTTTTTCTTGACCAGGATAAATTCCCACACCATCAATAAGATCACCTGTAATAACAAGATATTTTACTTTCCTTGCAAGTTCTATCTGCTCTTCATTGCCATAAAAGAGATTCAACCAATCGATAAATCTTTCAAACTCTTCTTTTGCAAACATTTTACTCCCAATATGGAGATCTGAAACAAAAGCAACACACACATCATCTTTTGCTTTCTTATATTCTTTTATAGGAATATCCGGAAAAATAATTTCTTTGGCATAAACTATAGTATCTCCCATAGACCCAACAATACCTATAACCTCATCAAGAACAAGTTCATCCATAACTTTCAATAACTCCTCATTTTTATTTCCAATAAGAACTTTAATAATACCTGTGGGATCTTCAATTTCAAGAATGTAATTTCCATTTTTAGTCTTCTCTTTTCCATACACAAAACCAATTAAAGCAACAGCTTCTTTTTGATTTTTAATAAAGGCTTTATTAATAGAAATAGCACCTTGCAACTCTGTTCTTTGAAGAAGAAATTTTTTTAATGAAGAATAACGGCATTTCATATGGCTCACAAAATCTTTTACTTCTCTTTTTTTAGGTTTATCAACATAAGAGTCAAGAACTTCAACCTTTGTAATATACGAAGAGTCAAAAGAAACTGGAGCTGGTGAAATAAAAAAATTTTGGAACATTTCTTCTGTAAGGAGTATGGTATTTTGAGATTTCTGAAAGTTCTTATGTGATTGAAGAAAATAATCATAATCAAAACTATCTGGAATCTTTTTTAAAAAGTTTGGAGAAACCATATAATTTTTTTCAAAAAAAAAAGAAACAAGTTTTTGTTTACTCATATACTCAAAGCCTCCCGTAACAAACTTTCTAACTTAGGAACAGAAGAATTAGGAACACCTAATCCAATTTGCCTTGTACGCCCATAACGCCCTTTGCTAATAACTTTTGCATTAATTATTCCTAGCATATCTAACTCAGCAATTATATCAGAAATCCTCCTTTGTGTTAATGGTCTAACCGTTGCTTTTGTACAAAATTCTTTATACATTTCATAAATGTCCCCTGTAAACATAGGCCTATTTCCTGCAGCTTTTGCAGTTCCAAAAATAGCAAGGAGTGCAACTTGAGATTGCTTAGGCTGGCTCGTAATAATTTCATGCACTCTGTCTCTTTCAATTTTTTCTTCAGCTTCATCTAAGGCACTGAGATCAATTTTTACAACATTATTTCTTTCTGCTAATTCTCCAGCAACACGTAATAATTCTAAAGCCCTCCTTGCATCTCCATGCTCCCTAGCTGCGTACCCTGCGCATTTTTCTAAAACACCATCAGCAACAGCACCTTTTCTAAATGCTTTATCAGAACGCTCTTTCAAAATAGATTGAAGTTGTATAGCATTATATGGTGGAAAAACTAATTCTTCTTCAGAAAGAGAACTCTTTACACGCGGATCTAAATAATTAGTAAACATAAGATCATTAGAAATACCCACAAGAGATATTTGACTTTGTTTTAATTCTGAATTAATTCGTGTAAGACTATAAAGAATTTGATCACCAGAACGAGAAACAAGCTGATCAATTTCATCTAAAATAAGGATCAGAAGTATTTTTTGTTTTTCCAAAGTATTCAAGAAAATTTTATACACTTCATCTGTTGGTAATCCTGTAGCTGGAACCACAGTATGGAGAAAACGTGCTAATTCTGCAATAAGTCTATATTCTGTATCAGCAACTCTTTTCAATTTACAATTAAGATAAAATACTTTTACTGGTAATTTATTTTTTTCTGCAATTTGTATGATACTTTCACAAACATGTTGTACAGTCAGTGTTTTACCACTTCCACTTTTTCCATAAATAAATACATTTGAAGGTTTTTCTACTCGTAAAGCAGGAGCAAGAATTCCAGCAATTTTCTTAATTTGGTCTTCTCTATGGTGGATTGTTTCAGGGATGTAATTAGATTGAAGAACCTTCTTATCTAAGAACAAAGGCTCTCGTTTAAGATAGTCCTCAAAATAATTATTCAACCCCTTTTCCATATATCACCTCTAAATCATCGGCTTATTAAATATTCATATACACGAAAATAAAGACACAGCCCTCTATTTCCAATGGAACTTATTCCAAGCATGTATATCCTACTATGAACAGCACCTCTTTATAAAATTACCCCATAGTTTCCAATAGAACTAAACAATGATAACATACTCAAATATATAATTAATAAAATAGATAAATAATAATATATAATATATCATGGAAAAACATATAATATAATATAAAAAATAAAATAATATAATAAAGAATTAAAGCTTAAAAGCTTAACAAAATGAAGAATTAGAAAAAAAGATAAAAAAATGGAAAAAATATAAAAATATTCAAACAATTAGTTATAAAGAGACAGTCGATAAAACAAAAACAAATCTATTTTTCCATAAGAAATCTATTCAAAACAAAAAATGACAATACCTTCTTCATTTCAAAAAGAGATTTCCATAGGAAATTAAGGTGTGAGGGTGTAAGAAAACTATTTATATCCTAATGATATAAGACTTCATATGGGCTTGTTAGTAATAATTTTGATAGTTATAGGCATTCTTATTGTATTAGAACTTTTTAAGCATCACTTTACAAAAGGTCTAATGAAATACCTAGTAGTAGGTATTGTTCTCATTTTTCTCTTACTTGTAGCATCAGCATATATTGATTTTGGTGAATTATTAGGAGAAGGGTCTACTTTTGCAAGTACAGGGCAAGTCATAGCAGAAGGGGTAAGTGATGATTTAGAGGATGTAAATATTGAAGAAAGCGAAACTCTACAAACACTTTCAGAAAAAACAAAAGAATTCTTTCAAAAAATACTAGAAAATTAATACACAATTTACAAACGAGAAAACTATATAAACACTTTCACTTCTATATTTCTATCCACTTAGTGGAGGGATTATAACAATGTCAGATAAAATTGATGAAAAAAGAAATTCTAGAGCACTTCTAGGAAAAACTGTAGTTACAAAGTCAGGCAAAAAATTCGGTGAAGTAGGTAATATCACATTTGAAACAAGAACTGGAGAGTTAATGCAAATTATTTTAAAAAATCCAACTTCTTATATTGATCATTTAGAAATTGAGCAAGACAAGGAAGGAAATTGGTTAGTTCCATTCTCTTCTGTTGTTGCTGTCGGTGACTTTGTAGTTATTGCTGAAGAAGATATTCTTTAATTTTTTAATTATATTTTTTTTTACTCAAAATTCAAATAAGCAAACTATTTAAAGAATATAAGAATATTTCTAGAGATGACAAGATTAGAATATAAAACAACAAAAGATATTCCTATTCCTAAATTAATAGTAGAT
>JAUYPF010000017.1 GCA_030697685.1 bacterium
CATTTTCAAATATAGAAGCACTACTTGTGTTCCATTCTTTATTTGCATTATATAAGGGTCCATTATAAAAGTTTTTGTAGGTTATTTTTGGATTGAATATTTCAAATTTTTCTCCTTCAGGGATTGTTTCTTCTTCTATAACTTCTGGTTCTTCTTCTATTATTTCTCCTGTACTTTTATTTTCTTCTTCTATTATTTCTTCTGTGATTTTTTCCACTTCTGTAACTTCATATTCTTTACATGCAGAAAGTACAAGGATGCTTATTATAATAAGAATAATAATTTTTCCTCTTTTCATTCTTTTTTTTATGGCTTTGTTTTTTATATAGTCTTTGCTTTTTTTATGAATTTCTTTGGCCGTAGAATACCTTGTTCACAAATAATTCCTTTAATATGTTTTAAATGGATCTTTTCAAAAGCTGGATTGTGAATTTGAACTTCTTTTGGAGCTTTTTCCCATATTTCTTTTGCAGAGCGTTCTTCAATAATTTCTCTATGCGCATCTAACTTCATGAGAGAAGCACAGACATATAATGGTTTATGATAATGATTTGCAAGGATGGCTAGAAGTTCTGAACCAATTTTGTTGTAGACTCCTTCTGAAGAAATTGCATCTGCACCGATGAGAATAATATCAGCTTCTTTTATTGCATTGCACATAGAAGCATCAACGTAGTGATGTATAGGTATTTTTTCTTTTGCGAGTTCTGTTGCAGTTATTCTTCCCTGAAATAAAGGCCGTGTTTCTGTATTGTATACTGTGATTATTTTTCTTTTATTTGCTTTCTTTAAAATTGCATTGACTGTGCTGGAATGGCAGTGTGTATAAATTTTTGCATGATTTTTTATAAGAGAATCTCCGTGGAAATTGATTTTGTCTTTATTTTCTTTTTGTTTTTGTAACAAGAAATCTATTTTTTTGAGAAGTTTTTGTTTTTTATATTCTTCTTGTTCTGCATAGGAAAAAAAGGCATTTAGATAATTGCGCATTTCTGGTTCTGTTGGACGTGTGTTTATTAAATGGATCCTTGCTAAGTCTAATTCCCAGAGCATTGCTTCTTTTGTTTTGGCTTTGGATCTTTGAATTGCATCCTTGATTGCAAGAAGTGCTGCAGTTGTGATATTTTCAGCACCTTGAATCCTTAATTCTTTTATTGCTTTACAGGTTTCTTGGACGTTCATTCATGTTTTCTAAGGAAGAAAAGTATTTAAATATTCTTACTGTTTTATTTGAGAAATGGAGAATAAACATATGGGGTTGTTCCTTGTTCTTGTTTCGGTTTTGCTTGTTGATGTTGGACAGCTTTTTTTGAAATATGGAATGAATCAAATAGGAAATTTAGATTTTCATGCAGGGTATATTATGACTTTTGTAGGTATATTTAGTAATGTTTATGTTCTTATTGGAGCTGTGCTTTTTGTTTCTAGCTCTTTAGGCTGGTTACTTGCATTGTCTAAAGTACCTTTAAGCTACGCTTATCCTATTGTGAGTTTAGGATATGTTTTTGTGAGTGTTCTTTCTTGGATGTTTTTTGAGGAAAATCTTTCTCTTTTGCGTATTGTTGGATTAAGTATTATTGTTGGAGGCGTGTTTTTCTTATCACGAACAGAAAAATGAGCCTTGCAATTGTTTTATTGGTTATTGGGATTATTTTAGGAGTAATTGCACAACTTGCATTAAAAGAAGGGATTACTAGGGCGAAAATTGTTTCTTTTCGTTCTGAGAAAATGCTTGTTCTTCTTTTGAAGATGTTTTGGAACAAATTTGTTCTTCTGGGATGTGTGTGTTATGCTGTTTCATTGCTTCTATGGCTGGTTATTTTATCTAAACTAGAGTTAAGCTATGCCTATCCTATGATTAGTTCAGGATATTTCTTTGTGGCTTTAGGCTCGTATTTTATTTTCAAAGAGAAGATTAGCTGGCAACGATGGATGGCTATTGGGATTATTATTTTTGGTGTTGTGCTGGTTGGGTTGAGTTAATAACTTCGTATTGACATTGTATACCGTAAAGTGATCTTTCCTCTTTTTTCTTCTGCTCTTGCAGTTATTTTTTTGTTTTCATATAGAAGTAATCCTTGTTGGATAGCTTGGAAAAGTTGGTCTAGAGAATGAACATTATATGTTACTTCTCCATTTGAAACTTGATGTTCTAGGGGTTTTCCTAGAGGAGTATCTAAAAAATTATTTTCTTCACAAAACACATTTTCTAAGGATTCAGAAAGTTGTGGAAATCTTGGAAACTTTGGTTGTGTTGGGAATGCAACTATTTTTCCATCTTTTATATTTCTTTGGACTTCTTGTCTCCATCTTTTTACATCTTCTCTGTAAATTTGTACTTGTTGTCTATATACAGCTAATGCTTGTTGATATTTCTCTCTAGAGTTATTTCTTATTTCAGATCTGTTTGTTGGTGCTACCATTCTTTTTTATATAGATTAACAAGTATAAAAAACTTCTGTTTACTAACATTTTAATGTTCATGATTATATTCACCAGAAAGAAGGATTTGTTTTGCTTCTTCTACACTTTGTGCTCTTCTATCTTCATGTATTACATTGCCAGTAATTTTGTTTTTATTTTCTTCATCTAAATTACCTTTAAATAAACCTCTTCCACAGGTACAGGCATAAAACTTCGTGAAATCAGAAGAAGCATCTAAACAGTATGCATAGTTGTGTATGCCATCAGGAACCATATCTGTTAAAGCGAGTTTTTCCCATGTTTTTCCAGCATCTTTTGTTTCTATAATATTTTCTCCATGATGCCCTACAACAAGATGATCTGGATTGTTTGGATCAATAAGGATCATTTCATAATTAGGCATGTGACCAAAATTGTAGAGCCAGCCAAGAAATTCTTCTGGTTCATCATAACCATAGTTTTTAATTCCTATAGTAAGATCTTTCCATGTTTCTCCTGCATCTTTACTTTGGAATATTCCTCCTATTTCCCCAGAAACTTGTTCTTCTAAAGAAAGTTGTGCAAAAAAGAGGTTGGATGATGCAACGAGCACATTTGGATCTGTTTGGGACATTGCAAGTCTATAGGTATATTTGAGTTGTTCGCCTCCAATCATAGTAAAATGACTTCCTCCATTTGAACTTTTATACACTCCTCCTCCTAAAGCAGAAGCGTATACTATTTGTGGTTTTGTTGGATTAAAAATAATTGAATAGATTGCAAAATCAGGAATTCCTTCTGCACGTGTCCATGTTTCTCCTGCATCTTTTGATTCCCAGAGACCTTCACCTTCAGGAGTTTCTGCAACTTCGCTTCCTAAACCTGCAAGTATGTGATTAGAGTCACTAGGATCTACAGCAAGAGATTTCATAAAAGATGTTTGACTTCCAGGTTTATTTTTTTCTGTGAATGTACTTCCTTGTTCAGAGACTGTTCCTGTTGCAAATCTATCTCCTCCAAGGTATACTCGTGAAAAATCATTTGGATCTGTTTGTAATGTGAGTATACTAAAATCAGTAGCGAGGCGCTTGTATCCTTTTCCTGCATTTTTTGACCAATAAAAACCAAGCCTATCCCAAGTTCCTACGTAGATTTCATTTTTATCCTGAGGATTTACATATACTTCTCTTGTTGCAACAGAAATGAGACCA
>JAUYPF010000019.1 GCA_030697685.1 bacterium
CATGGCTCTGGAGATGCGTTTATTCACGTAATGAAGATGCTTGCGGATGCAAACATAAAGGAAACAAAAGTCTATGTTCTCAATCCTGAGTATGTTCAAAAAAACACAAAAGAAGGTGCAATTGGGCGGGCGTCTTGGCTGGATTTTTTCGATGACAATTCGAACTTCAATGCCGATGGTCGTAGTTTCAATTATAACAGTCGCCTGCGGGGGGTACGTCGTCGTGCGAGCGTGAGCGAGCCTGGAGCGCACGAAGTGCGCGACACAGAAAATCCTTATACAAAAAGTTACGAAACACTTCTAGCACATCCTGAACAAGCAGTTGCTGCTTTGGATGATAATACAGCTTCTGCTCTAGAAAACCTTCTTTCTCAGTATAGAAGAGAAGCAAAACAATAGATGAAAACGAGAAATCAATATAAACTCTTTTTTCTAAAATAAAATAATGACAAAAGCAAATATGAAATTTGATTTGGAATGGACTGTTCGTCTTCTCAATGAATTAGAGTCATATCTAAAACAAGATCAGAAAATGATGGCTCGTGGGACAGTACAAAGAGTTCGTGAAACTCTAGAAACCTATGGAAGAACAGGGAATGAACTTCTTTTTGGTAGAATTCTCGATATTGAGCAAAACATAGGCAGAGGGGACAGATCTTTACTTCTCACAGAAGAGTTAAAGAATGAAATGCAGTCTGTTTTAAATAATTTAAAATAATCTCAAGATAAAATAGTTTAAACATCTCTACTTGAATTTCTAAATCTTTTTAAAGGGTTTTCTAATATATCTTTTCTTATGGTAGAAACAGTACGAGACCGTCTAGAAAGAATGAAAAATACTCCTTATGGGAACTATGAGCCAAGAAGAGAAGAGCCAAAAGAAGAAAGATTTCTCACACCAGAATCTATCTACATGAAAAAAGTGGATAAAGTAATTATGCAGATAGAAACACTTCGAACAAAAATGCATTCTGGCACAGACCAATATATTAGTCTCTATCAAGAATTAAAAAAAGCAGAAGAAGATTTTCTGGCTTTACTACAAAATCCTGAAGACAAATTTATGGATTTACCCACAGCTTTTAGTTCTCGTGTTGAAAGTGTAAAGAAAAAACTTCTCACTAAAAAATTTTAATTTTTTTATTATCCGCTTCCACCAAGCCATGTTGGAGTTACTGGTTCTACAAAAGGCCATAAGAAAGGTGATAGTCCAATAAGCACACCAATAATAAGACAATGGATAATACTTTCATGCATACCTCTTCCACTTGCTCCTGGAACAACTGCTGAACTGATATAAACTTTAACTGTTACAATCAGAGCTATTGCAACTCGTAAGAAAATATCATTTTCTAATAATGCTGGTAAAGATGCTCCAACCATTTGTTGGAATAAATCAATATTAAAAGAAGCAAAAGATGCAATAATCAGCAAAGGAAAAATATGCAAGCCATGGCTAAACCAGTGTGAGCCTTGAAAAGCCTCATCACCTTTAAGCAAATAAAGTTCATAAATCCCTAAAACTAGCCCCATAGCTATTGCAGGAAGGATAATCAAAGATTGTGTTTCTGCCACTACCATTACACAACGAACAAGCGTTCAACTTTATAAATCTTTTTCTTTAAATTGGAAAGAATAACTCTTATATAGAATAGACTCCTTAAAATAAAAAATGAGAAAAGGAGTGATGCAGTTAGTTATTTCTATTTTTATTTGTATCCTATTATCTTTTTTAGCCTTTGCACATGAAGAAGCACAGGACTCTGTAGTTTCTGTACATGAAGAAAAAGATTCTGTTCTTACAAAGGAGTTTGCAACGAAGATATCAATTGCACTCATAATCCTTAGTTCAATAAATGCATTTGTATGTTTAGCTCTCTCTTACATTTCTAAAAAAAATAAAAAAATAAAATTTCTAGCAATAATTATCCCTATTATTTTCACAAGTCTGTTTTTAATTATAACAACAATATTCATCAATCTTAATTCAGAATCTTCTGGCCCAGTGCATTGGCATGCTGATTATGAAATCTGGGCTTGTGGAGAAAAAGTAAATCTTATCGACCCAGAGGGCTTCTCAAATAAAGTCGGTACAAATCTTTTTCATGAGCATAATGATGATAGAATGCATATTGAAGGAGTTGTAGAAGACATTGAAGAAGTGAATATAAAACATTTTATAGAAACCATTGGGGGAGAAATAAGTACTAGCGGTATATCGCTAAGAACAAATGAAGATCTTGTACGTTATGAAAATGGAGAGCTGTGTAATGGAACACTCCAAATGTTTGTCTACAAAACAGAAAATAAGGTAATCACACAAGAAAAGGTAGAAGATTTTCTTAATTACATTCCTTCACCATATAGTGATGTTCCTCCAGGAGATTGTATTATCATAGAGTTTGAAGAAGAAAAAGAAACAACAGAACATGTTTGTGAAACCTACAAAGGAGAAAATCATGGCAGTTGAAGCATACATTCCAACTATAGCTGTAGTTGTCACAACAGCAGCCATTGATTCTATTAACCCTTGTGCGATTGGTGTACTCATTCTCATGCTTTCTGTACTCTTAACAGGAGGCAAATCAATCTCAAGGATGCTTTTCTTAGGTGGTTTATACATATTTTCTGTATTCACAGTATATTTCCTTGCAGGCCTTGGCCTAATGTATTTCCTAGCAGGTATTCCTTTATGGCTAACGGAATACATTTCTCTCAGTGTTGGTGCTTTAATCATCGCAGCAGGGATTTTAGAAATAAAAGATTATTTTTGGTACGGGAAAGGCTTTAGTTTAGCTATCCCAGCAGTCTTCGCAAAAAAATTACATAACTTAAGCAACAGAACAACTATTGTAGGAATTATTTTATTAGGTGCGTTTGTTTCAGCAGTAGAGTTGCCTTGTACAGGTGCGCCATATCTTGCAATAATTACACTTTTATCACAATACTTTGACTTTACTGCACTCATGCTCTTAATCCTCTATAATATAATCTTTGTTGCACCATTAGTTATTATCCTAATCCTTGTTGCATCAGGGAAGAGTTTATACAATATCAAGAAATGGAAACAAGAAAACAGAGGAATTATGCGTCTTTGTATTGGTTTGTTATTGGTTGCAATGGGCTGGTTGCTCATATTAATTGCAAATGGAACAATAAATTTAGGATAAAAATGAAACACATCGTAAAAAGAAAAGGGCATGAAGAGCATTTTGATGAAAGAAAAGTCTATGCTTCTTGTTATGCAGCATGTCTTGGTACAAGAATGAAACATACAGAAGCAGAAAGAGTTTGTGAAAATGTGTGTAGAGATATGAAAACTTGGATTGTAAAAAAAGAAGAAATCACATCTGCACAAATTTTTCAGCAAATGGTTAAAACAATAAAAAAATACAACAAAGAAGCTGCTTTTCTGTATGAAACACATAGAGACTTAACCTAAGAGTAAAAACTGAATCGTTCAGGCTCGCACATGATCCCTATAAGTGTGCCTGGATTTACTTCTTGTGCTTTCTCTAGAGTTTTAAGATCTTGTGCAGAAGCAAGACATTGCCTATAAGGGTGAGAATGCAAAGCAATGAGTGCTTCTTCTGGACATGGCTCTGAAACAACATGATCAAAAGCTTGTTCATACATAGCAACATCGTATACAGAAGTTACATGATATATACCATCATACTTACCAAATAAACAAACCTTAAACTCCTCGCTCAAATAACTATTATATTTTTCTAAAAGAACTTCATAACTCCCATTTTCAAAACGCACAGAGACATCTTGCTCAACAAGTCCATCCTTAATAGTTTCACTATCAATAAGACTAGCAAAGGTATCCAAAGGGAGGAGAAAATATCCTAAAATAAGAAAAAGGAGAAACAATCCTAATAGTGCAATAAGAATTTTCTTCCATAGTGGCTTTTCTTCTTCTGGGATTTCTATAAACTCAATAACTTCATCTTCCATCCTATCAGAAATTAGTTATTCATTTAAAAATTATATTAATCAGCCTTTTTTAAAAAGCGAAAGCTTAAATACCTAATCTGATACCAAGCACGCAACAAAATCAGGAGGAGATACAATGAAAGATCTCTTAAACCAACCTTTATACAAATTAGAAGACGATGAAGATGATTTAGATGACGATGGATTTGATGATGATGAAGATGATTGGGATGAAGAGTAAATATCTCTCAAAAAGTTTATTTTATTTTTTTTCTTCTTAAAATAAAAAAAAGAGCATTACTGGAATTAAAAGGCAGCCCATCATATGACTTTTTGCAACATTTCTTACTTCTGGAAGAATTCCTAAAGCTGTACTTACAAAAAGAATAAAGAAGCCTAGCCAGCCTGTAAGAAGAATAACTAAAAGGCAAATAAAAATAATCACACTCAAAGTAAAAGTTTTGTAAGGAAGTCTAGGAATAACTTGTAAAAATTTTTTTGAAAAGAAAAGACTGAGAAAACAAGCGATGCCTCCTGCACTCAAAGCAACAAAAAGAAGAATGAGAAAGCTAAAGAAATCAATTTTTAAAAATTGGGCAACAATAACTAAAGCTCCATTTCTGGTTTTATCAAAAAGATAAAAGCTAAGCAAGGAGAGAAGCATATTCACAGTAGAAAGACCTCCAATAAGAAGAAGATAGCCTTTTTCATCAAGTTTTACAAAATTTGTTCCAATACTTGCTGCTTGTGCAGGACCAAGCCCAGGCATAAAGCTTGCAATCCAACCAATAATGCTTGCACAAGGAATGGCTTTGTATACCCCATCAAGAGTAGGGATAGTCTCTTCTTGTGGAGGAATAGAAAGAGTATTTTTGAAGGAGAGAACTAACATACTAACACCAAAGAGTCCAGAAAAAAGAGGAAAGAGTCCTTGTTCTAGTGGCAAAGAGAAAACAATAAGTCCTAAACAACCTGAAAGAAGAAAGATAATACTTGCCCAAATTTTTTCTTTTTCTCTAAGAAGAAGAAAGAGACAAATAAAAAGAAGAATCCAACCAACAAATTTTTCTAAATAAGGATAAAGTATTCCTGTAGAAATAAAAAATAATGGAAGAAAAAGAAAACTAAAGAGAAGACTGCCTAATCCTCCAGTAAGAATAAGAAAAATAGCCTCGTATCCTTTTCCTTGAAGAACCATCTTTTGTGATGGAAAAAGAAGAAGTGCATTAGAAGCATCTGGAATTCCTAAGAAAGTTGTAGGAAGCACATCAATAAAAGTGTGAGTAATAGCAATAGCAAGAATAAAACATGCTAAAATTAAAGGAGAGAAATAGTGAAGTAAAAATGGAGAAAGAGAAAGAACAAGTGCGGAGAGTAAATTAATATGAATTCCTGGAATAATCCCACTAATAATTCCTAAAGATATTCCTAAGATACATGCAAAAATAATTTCAATAAACATAAAGAAAGAAAGAGTATTTGTTTTAATAAACACAATCCAATATTTTCCGGAAAATTTTCAGAAGCTATTTAAAGTCCCCGAAAATTTAAAAGTTAACAACTGCTTCCTGCTTTATATCCTTCAAGTTCCTCTTCAGAATGGAAACAAATGAGATTTTCTGCTTTTATACGTTTTGCCCATTTACATTCTGGCTTATGATAAAGATTTGAGTTTTTA
The DNA here is from genome assembly GCA_030697685.1 of bacterium. GTDB lineage: Archaea > Nanobdellota > Nanobdellia > SCGC-AAA011-G17 > GW2011-AR17 > JAGVZZ01. Next base: position 5,621 of record JAUYPF010000019.1, read on the forward strand.
CTTGCAACATAAAGACAATCTTCTTGTAAAGATGTGCATGACCAGATCCCTAATTTATTTTCTTGTGCAATTTTTTCTAATTCTTTTAGTTCATAATAATATTTTGTACTTTCATTGTATTTGTCATAAACTCTTGCATATCCTCCAGCAACCATTTCTGCATTAACAAAGCTTGTATTAGTATAGATATAACGAAGCATTCTTCCATATTTATCATAATCTGTAAGATCTCCTTCTAAAAATATTTCTTGGTAAAGTGTCATTTCTTTAAGTTTTTTCTTTGCTTCTTCATAATAACATTCTCCAGTCTCAGGTGTATTAATACCAGAAAGGCGAATTCTTCCTAAATCAATATCTAAGGTATCTCCATCAATGACTTCATGAACGACATAAGGCCCTTGAAATTCTTGAGAGATAGAGCAGGAGCTAAAAAAAAGAAGAAGGACCATAATGATAGTTTTTTTCATAAAGACTCTAAGAGAAAAAACTGCTTAATAAGAGCTCTGCTCAAAAATCCGGAAATCTTCCGGAAAAAAAGGGAGAACACTTATTAAAACTTATATTCTTTGAATGGTATGCAAGAAAAAACGCTCATCAAACTGTCATTAGTCACTTCTGTAGTTGGTGTTATTGCTCTGTTTATTATTTCCTTTTTTGTAAAATATGACCTTATAGCAATAACAGATATTAACGAGGATTTTGTAGGAAAAACAATACGCATAGAAGGGCAAATTATTTCATTAAGGCAAATGGAAAATACTTATATTTTTGAACTTCAAGACGAAACCGGAGTAATTCCTGTTATAGCATATACAGAAGAACAAATAAATTTAGAAAAAAATAGTTTTGTAGAAGTTACAGGTATAATTTCTATGTATACTTGTAAATTGGAACTAAAAGCAGAAAAAGTAATCCTACAAAATTTCTGAGAAAAAATGATAAGGAAGACTATTTTGCCTAGAGTATTTGAAAACAGAACAGCTTTCAAAATTTTGGATAAGTTCACTAAACTGCGATCTTAGTTGAAAACAAAATTTTTGAAATTCTTTTAGATCCTTTATTTCTATGTCAATTTCATAATCCCATTTTCCAAAAATTTTTGAGACTCGTATAACATTCTCATGTTGTCGAAAAAATTTCATAAGTTCTTCTTCTTTTTCTAGAGAAAGAGAAGAAAGTGTAAAAAATAGTTTTTGTGCTAAATAACCATATAAAGAACAATCAATATTTGTCCCATATCCTTTAATAATGCCTAATGTTTGCAATTTTTTCACTTTTGAAATAATAGTTTTTGGATTAAGATGATATTTTGCAGCAAGTTTTACATAAGGAATACGTGGATTTTCATAAATTTCCTTTAGTAGCTTTTGATCAATAAGGTCAATTTTTGCTTGTTCCTTATCTCCTCCAATAATAAAAATATGCGTGTAAGAAACATGTTCAGCAAGATATTTTCTTCCCATTTCATAACTAGCAATGTTTGTTAGGACAAAATAGTTTTTAATAAGCCTAGGAAATTGAGAAAGAATGGTATGTAAATCTTTATTACATCGAGAAGCATTTTTATTTGCAAATAAAACCATGTAATCCCATTGCCCTCCCAATTCAAAAACAGAAAGAACGGAAGGATGATTTTCTATGGCTTTTAAAAAAGATTCAACGTGTTCCTTTTTTCCAGAGTGTAAAGTAAAAATGACTTTGTATCCATTATAACCAAAGCAGGCATAATCAATAAAAGTATGATAATGAACAATAGTTTTATTTTCTTCAAATTTTTTAATTTTATAAGCTAAACCTTGTTGGCTCATCTTTATTTTTTTAGCAATTCTATTTAATGGGCAGCGAGCATTTCTATCTAACTCAAAAAGGATACTTAAGTCTTTTTTAGAAAAAATACGCATAATAAGATGATTTAGGGAAAAAGGGTATATAAATTTACCCTTTTTACAAGAAAATTAAGAGATATCTTTTAATAGCACCTTTTTCTATATATCATTATTTATAAAGATAAAAAGGGTGGTTATTAAGCGAATGAAACACAAAAGGGGATCTCAAAGTTTAGTTCTACGCACAGTAAAAGAAATAGACAAAATTAGAAAAGAACATTATGGTTTAACCTATGACTGTAAACATGCAGCTGCCTCAGTAAGTAGAGTTTTTGGTCGTTTTGTCAGCTATGTGCAGTTTGATACACCTAAAAAACCTGCATATCTTGTTCTTTTGGGAATGCACGAAGAAAATCTTAAAGACACCCACAATGGGGTAACTGGTATAGCAACAAAATATCTTGGAAAACCTTTTGTAAAAGTAATGCCTCAGCTTTTGAAAGATATAGGGAATTGTGATGGTGCTGTAATTGTAAACGATTCTGGAAAAGTCGTTCGTGTTGGAGCGCAATTGATTAACCTCGATACTAGAGGTCTTTTAAAAGAAAGAAAAAGAGAATTTGGAAAACAAGAAAATCCAGCACGACTTCTGGGTTTTTCAGAAGAAGTAGGTACTCGCCATACTTCTGCAATAGTTGCTTCCTATAAACATCAAGGAATTAGAGTAGTAACTTTAAGTGAAGAAACAGGAGATATTAGAATATATGAAAATGGAAGAATCTTCGCTTCAACAAATCCAAAAGATAGAGTACATGGCAAAAGAAAACTGACAATAAAACCTCCAGAACCAAGTTCCCCTCTTGAGAAAATTGCAGAGTTAGCAACGATGTCCATCTAGGATAGCTTTATAAATTTTAGAATATCTTTTTCATTTATGGATATAGATAAGCGTTTTGAACTTGTAGTAAGGAATACAGAAGAAGTTATCACAAAGGAAGAACTAAAAAAATTACTCCAAGAAAAAAAGAAGCCTTCAGTGTATTTAGGCACAGCAATTACAGGAAGACCTCACATAGGGTATTTCGTCTGGGTTCTAAAATTATCTGATTTTCTCAAGGCAGGGTTTAAAGTAAAACTTCTTTTAGCGGATATTCATGGTGCCTTAGATGGAACGCCTTGGGATGTTCTAGAAAAAAGATACGAATACTATAAATCAATTATCCCCCTGATGTTTGAGTGTATTGGTGCGGATGTTGGAGATTTTGAAATTGTAAAGGGCTCTTCTTTTCAAATGAAAGAAAAATATTTTTATGATATCCTTAAAATGAGTACTGCTGTCACAATTAATGATTGTAAACGATCAGCGTCAGAAGTAGTGAAGTTTGGTGATAATCCTAAACTAAGTGGGCTGATTTACCCTATTATGCAAGCTTTAGATGAAGAACATTTAGCTGTTGATATTCAGTATGGTGGTCTTGATCAAAGAAAAATTCTTATGTTCGCAAGAGAGAATCTTCATCATGTAGGCTACAAACCTCGTATTGAAGTTATGACTCCTATTATTCCTGGTCTTGTAGGAAAGAAAATGTCTTCGTCGGATTTAAAGACAAAAATTGATCTTTTAGATGATGAAGAGACAATTATTAAAAAGATTAAGGGTGCAGAATGTGCAGAGGGTGTTATTGAAGAGAATGGTGTCCTTGCATTTACAAAATATGTTATTATGGTAGTGAAAGGGGATCATGGAGAGCCCTTCCTTGTGGAGAGGCCAGAAAAGTTTGGTGGGAATGTGAAATATATGAAGTATGAAGATATAGAAAAAGACTTTGCAGCAAAAAAATTACATCCTCTTGATTTGAAAACTGCCCTTGCAAGAGAAATTAATAACCTTTTGAAACCTATTAGAACAAAACAAAAACACTTGGAGAAGATTGCAGCTTCAGCATATTCCTCATAGACATGAGACTCTTCCTAGCAATAGATTTACCAAAAGAAATCAAAGATTATTTGTTTGAACTAGAAAAAAAAGTCAAAGAAGCTAAAATTACTTGGGTCTCAAAAAAGAACTTACATTTAACATTAAAATTTCTTGGTGAAGTAAATGAGAAAGATCTTCCTAAAATAAAAAAACAAATTCAAATTACTCACTCAAAACTAAAGGTGAAATTAGGCGCAACTGGTTTTTTTCCAAATAATAAAGATCCCAGGGTGATTTGGGTAAGTTTAGAACCTGAAGAGCAAATCATTGCATTACAACAAAAACTAGATGCACAATTATTAATGCAGTTTCCAAACGAACAAAAGTTTCAAGCACATCTCACATTAGGGAGAATAAAGTCTATTCGAAGAAAAGAAGATTTTTTTAATTCTATAAAATCCATTCAACTAGAACAAAAGAAATTTGAAATAAATTCTTTCCAACTGATGAAATCTGAACTTACAAAGCTTGGGCCTATCTATGAAACACTTGAAACTATACTTTTGTCCGAAATGTAAAAGCTATTTTATAGAGAGAGATCCATTTACTGGAATATACTTTTGTAAAAAGTGTGGCTATCAAGGAACACTTATTATTATGATGGATGAAGAATAAAAAAGTTTAAATAGGAATTCATCTTCTAAAGTTTTTAATGAAACAAAAAGATGAGGGAAACAATCAAAAAGATACCTCAAACTCATTCAAGCCTTTTCGTTCTGCAGCAACAGAAGCTCCAGTAAAAAAAGATGAAACAAATAATTCTTCTCTTCATATTATTTCACGAAGAGATCTTTTCTTAATGTCTTTTCTGGGATTCCTAAGCGGTGGAATCCTTATTCTGGGATTATTATTCTTTACAGGGGCGATAACAGGAAATATATCGTTAGGTCTTCTTGGGGAAAAAGAGGTGGTGATTGAAGAGATAGCGAATCCTGTTATCGAATCTCCTGTACAAAATGTAACAGAAGTAGTTTGGAATGATACAGAGGCAGAAGTGCTTATAGAAGAGCCTGTAGTTGAAGAAATATCTGATCCATGTGGACCTGAAAATGAAATTGTTTTATTATTAGATGAAACATATGACCATAATGGAAGAGATGTTATATTAAAACTTGCAGGCGAATTTGCAGCACAAATTTCTGTTGGTGGAAAGAAAGACTTTATTGACGTAGGTACCACTGTAAGTATTAATAGTATGACTCTTACAATGCTTGATGGTAATGAAGCTGGCCAAAGTGCAACAATTTACATTGCTTGTTAATCTTTTTCTTTATATTCTTCATCAATAATTCTTCGGATTTCTGTAGCTTTTTTCTTTCCTATGTTTTCCACATCTTTGAGCTCTTCTTCACTGGCATTAATGATATTATGAACACTTCCAAATTCTTTTAAAAGATTTTGTGCAAGATGCGTTCCAACTCCAGGTAATCCAGCGATAATAAACTCTTGTAATTCCTTAGTACTGAGAGGTTTTTTTTCACCACGAATACTAAAATCACCATCTCTTTCTTCTTGTTCTCTTCGTGCAAGGATAATGAGTAATTCTGCTGTATCTCTAAAGTCTTTGGTATAAATAATAGGTACTTTCATATCAATTGCAATCCATGCAAGCATTCCTCTGATTGCATTGGGATGTACTTTTCTAACAGAATACAAATCATCAGTTCCTTCAATAATTAGCAAAGGTTTCTCAAATGTTTCTTTGAGTGCTTTTACCTGGTGTAGTAATCTCTTATCTAGGATGGAATCAACAAAATCCTTAATTTCTTTTCTCTCCACTCCTACTTTCTCCGAAACAATAAAATCTCCTACATCCAAATTTTGCATACGAATATCAACCCCTTGGTCAACAAGATATTTAATAACACCTGAGCCTTTCTCCCGTGCATCAGCATAGATCTTCAAAGACTTGGAGAATTCTTGTAAAGATTGTTGTTCAGGTTTTTTTTGTAGAGTAAATTTATTCTTTAACTCTTTCAGAACACGATGCATTCTATTCTCTTTATGATGTGCGGTCCATCGGTATGCTTCATCTCGCGTTCCTTTGGTAACAAGAACAATAACCCTTCCTTTCTCCATTCTTCCTGTTCTCCCTCTTCTTTGTACAGTACGAATAGCAGAAGGTACAGGTTCATAAAAAATAATTAAATCCACTGATGGAATATCTATGCCTTCCTCCCCGACAGAAGTTCCAATAATGACATTAAACTTTTCTGCTTTAAAATCTTCAAGCATCTGTATCTGCATCTTTTGACTCATGCCTAGTCCTTTTTTCTTTGCCTGACCAACAAAGAGTTCACATGTGACACCAGAAATCAAGTTTAAATTATTTTTCAGCTTCAGTGCAGAGTCTCGAAAATTATTAAAAATAAGAATTTTCTTACATTTTTTACTTTCTTCTTCAACAAGAGAAAGAAGTTTGGTAAATTTTGGATGTTCTACTTTTTTTTCAAAGAGCTGTGTAATTTTGTAGTATGCAGTTTTAAAGTCTTGATCAATAACTAAATTCTTCGTTGCCTTTACTTTAGTAACTTCTGCTTCTTGATAGAGTCTCTGTATATATTCATATGCAGCACTTACTCCTTGTGTTTCAAAAAGCTCTTGTGCAAATTGTACTTTCATAGCCTCTGCAATTAAAGAAAGTGATTGCCAAACTTCAGAGTCTCTTTCTCCTTGTGCAAGCCTCTTTTGCATATCTTTTTGCATCCCTAGAAGTTGAGTCTTACTTGCTTGCATAACGGAATCCGTTGCTCCCAATTCTTTAAGCAGTTTAAGTTTTTTTTTGTAACAAATCTGTAGGCAGTCTCTTGCTTCTTTGAATTCTTTGGGTAGTTCCAGAAGAACATAATCAACAACAGTCTCTTGCACATAAGGCTTTAAATCAGGATCATCATCAGAGCGTACTTCGATATCTTCGATAAAAAGATTTTGACAAACTTCTGTAATTTTTTCTAAATCAGAACCTGGAGAAGCGCTTAAAGCTAGAATTCTTGGATAAGGAGAGACTTTGTGATATTGTTTTGCAATCCATACATAATCATAGTTCTGAACCGCATGCTGACATTCGTCGAAAATTATTGCCGAGACCAGTTTTAAATCAATTTTTCTATTGATAATATCATTACTCATTCCTTGTGGAGTGCTCACAACAACTTGTGCTTCTTTGAACAATCTCTCTCTTTCTTCTGGTTTCATTTCTCCGGTAAAAGTGTGAATAACAGGAATAGTAGAACAATCACGAAATTCTTGTGCAATTTGCGCTGCAAGGGGTTTCGTGGGGGTAAGAAAAATAATCTTAGAGTTAGGAAAATTATTCAATCGGTGAATGGCAACAAGGAGTGCAGTTTTTGTCTTTCCTCTTCCTGTAGGTAAACAAATCAAAGTATTTGCTCGAACGGCTGTATTTAAGATAGTTTGTTGGTATAATCTTGGACTAAAATCTTTGATAGTATACATAGCAAAGCGTATTTTTCTTTTTGCTTATAAGCTCTGCGCAGCTATGCCTTGTCCAGAACAAATATAAAGGAATATTTTTTTAAAGAAGGTATGATAGTTATCATTTTAGGAATTTTAGACATTCTAGCAGGCCTAAGCATTTTCACAATAAACTTTTCTTGGGGTCCAATGTTTATAGGCTTCTGTTCTTTGTATTTAATTGCAAAATCTCTGCCTTATTTGAAAAGTTTCGCGAGCATCATGGATATTATTGTTGCAGGAATATTCATTTTTGCACTTCTAGGCTATGCAAATACAATTATTAGTGCCATTGCAGCATTATGGCTCATACAGAAGGGAGTCGTAAGTTTATTTTAGTTTACTTAACATAACCATAATAATAGTAGAGAGATCCAGCAATAAAAAGACTTGCAAGGCTAATAAAAAGCATAGGAATCACACTAACTGTATATACAAGAACAACCATAGATATCATAAAAACAAGACTAGAAACATAAAGAAGTCTTGATCCAAAATAAATTTTTGTTCCAGCAAGGCCTGGTAAAGGGAGCATATGAAAGAGTGCCAACATAGCATTAATAAGAATAAAGGTATCAAATGTTCCATAACTATTGAATAATTTTCCAAGGATTAGAAGAACAATATTTGCCATAGGCCCAGCAAGAGCAATTTTCGCTTCTTCATAATTTGTAATCTCAACAAATCTCCTTCCAAATCGTGAAGATTTCTTTAAAAGAAGATGATATTGCCCTACTGCTAAGAAAAAGAGTTGTCCATTACTAACAATAGTGAATAAAAAACAAAGAGCTAATCCTAAGGGAAAAGATTCTATGAGATAAGATTTTCCAAAAAGATGAATAGTTCTTGGAAAAGGCTTATGCTTTGTCTTTCCCAAAAATCCCATTAAACTAAAGCTTTGAGTACCCCACCAAGCAAATTCCGTGTCAAAACCATTCATTCTTGCAACAGTTTTATGTCCGATTTGTTGTGCGAGAAAAGAAATTGCAACCATAATAATAACGACGAGGAAATTATTTAACCAATAACTCCAAGAAAAACTGCTACTCCCATCATCAAACCCAATAGAGAGACTAACAATAAAAATTGTGATTGCAAGATAAATGATTTCTTTTTTATTAAACATACCTCCTTAAATTCTTCAAAGTATTTAAAATCTTTTATAGGCTAGACTTTCTATAAATCCCTTAGGTAAGGGTTATATTCAAAAAAGTTTATAAATAAAACCCTCTTACTAAAATAAAATGAAGAGTTGGATATTAGGAATATTATTTATTTTATTAACACAAATATTTGTGGTTGGAGCATATGATTTAGAAGTAGAATCTTTCTCTGAATCTGAGGTAATACTTGCTCTAACTAATTTAGAATCAGTAGATATCAAAGTAATAGATGCAAAAGCAACTGTAGAAAGTGAGACTCTATCGGATACTTATCCTGTAGATGCATCATTACGAACTAAAGAAAATACTGTTCTTGTGAAAATTGATATCTCTCCTATTTTTGAAGATTATACTTCTGAGCAAATACAATCAATAATTGTTTCTGGTTTTATAGAAATAGATGGAGAGCTAACAGAATTTGGAAAAAGAGTTCCAATACGAAATCAAGCATCTAATAATCCCAGTTTTGCTCCAACTGCAGAAAGTTCAAATTTAATCTATTGGGTTGTAGCACTTTGTGTTGTCTTAGTCATTTTGATCTTGCTTATTTTTTATAAGAAACCAAAAGCAAGGAAATCTCCAAAAAAGAAAAGAAAATCTCCTGTAAAGAAGAAGGCCTCTAAGAAGAAGAAGGCGAAGAAGCGTTTGTAATATATTCATAAATTCCTTTTTGATGCCCAGCACCTACAATAGCAACAATAATAACATCAGGATATTTTTCCATGGCTACATGTAATCGTTTTGCCATAAAAATATTTCTTTCTTCAATAAGCACCTTATAAAAAGAAGGATATCTATTCCTAACCTGCTCAACAAGTTTATCAATCAATTCTTCTTTTGGTACTTTTCGTAAATCAAATGCAATCTTTTCTCCAAAGCCAAATAATCCTTTTACCAAGTCTCCAGCAAAACGCATTTTTTCTTTCCAAGTTAATGTCTTAAACAATCTTCGTATAGTAATACTAATCTCCTGGTCAATAAGAAGAATCTTCGCTTGCACTTTCGCAGCTTCATGAATTGCAGTTTTCATTTCTGCTCCAGGTTTAGTCCCAACCATCTTTCCCAGCTTTTCTTCTATCCATGCACCAAATAATGCGAACAAAAAGCCAGAGGCTCCTAATTTTTTAAACTCTTGAAAACTCATTCTTTTTTTCTTCCGTGATTCAGGATGCATAAGCCCATGAAATCTTCCACGATCTAGTTCCACAGCAACATATTTTGGGTTTCTTTCTTGTATTGTCCTACGAACAAGTGCAATACTCTCAGGGGAAATATGAGATGTCCCAATTAATATGAGATTTTTATATTCTATCATAGAGTAAAGAAAAGTATTTAAACACTTAAAAGATTATCTGTATTCAGGGAGGAAAGCAGAATGTCCTTAAAAACAAGAAACGTCACTGAAATTTATAATATGCAAGTATTCACCGACGCAGGTGATTATTTCGGAGATATAGAAGAAGCTGTTCTCGGAAGCAATAAAGTTGCTGGCTGGAGAATTAAAGCTACCAAAAATTCTTATTTATCTAGAATCTTAGGTGGAGCTAAAGGGGTAGTTGTACCACATCAATTGGTAAAAGCAGTTGGTGATGTAATGATTATTTCCAAAAATGCAGTTCCTAATTACGAAGAAGCTGCAGAATAATAAATTTTTATTTTCTAATTTTTTTTTCTAAAACTATTTTTATTTTCTAACGATAGGTTTATAAATATAAGTATGCTATGCTAAAAATACTATGGCGGAAACTGTTTTGGGTGATGCAGTTAAGTTGCTACAAGATTTTGGCTTCTTTGATGTCATTTTACCCTTCTTATTGGTATTTACTGTTGTTTTTGGTATTTTAGAGAAGACCAAAATTTTTGGAACAGAAGGTGAAAAAGGTCATCCAAAGAAAAATATTGATGCAATGGTTGCTTTTGTCATTGCATTCTTTGTGATTGCAGCAAAAGAAATTGTAGTATCATTCCAAGAATCCCTTCCTATTGTTGCTCTCGTCTTAGTAGCAATTATTTCATTTCTCATGCTTATTGGTTCATTCTCTTCAAGTAAAGAAGAATTCAATTTCATGGAAATGTTTGGAGGATGGAAAACTCCTCTTGCAATAGTTTTTGTAATCTCTATTGCTGCTATATTCTTTCATTCTTTCGGATGGTTAGAGCCTATTTATGATTATATTTCAGGTCGTGGAAATGATGTATTTATTGTAGTTATTTTTATAGGAATTATTGCGGCTGTAGTAGGCTTTGTTTTTAATACAGGATCGGAGGCGAAATCATAATGGCAACAACAAGTTTTAATTTTCAAGATTTTTTATTAGGTTTAGAAGACATTGGTTTTTATGAGGTTGCTCTTCCTTTTTTACTAGTTTTTACAATTACTTTTGCAATCCTTCAAAAAATTAAAATTTTTGGTGAGAAAGGAAAAAATTTCAATGCAGTCATTGCAATTGTTATGGCTTTCTTAGTAGTAAGAAGCTCAGCGATTGTAGAAGTGATGAATCTCTTTCTCCCACAAATATCATTAATCTCAATTATCATCGTAACAACCTTACTTTTGATAGGCATTCTTCTCAATAAAGAAAATACTAGTTTTACTGGAGCTTTGGGTGGTATAGGTATACTTCTAACTATTGGAGGAGTTATTTTTGCTTTTTTAAGTTCTTCAGGAGCATTAGGTTTAGAAATTCCTTCCTGGTTAAATTTTTCTAGTGGTGATTGGAACTTCATTATAGGATTAGGAATATTTTTCTTATTCTTTATGTATATTACTTCAGACTCTGATAAAGACAAAAAAAATCCTCTTTGGAATTGGATTAAAGAATTACCAGGAGATATAGGAGGAAAAACTTAATGGCAACATTTCTGGATGTTGGAATTTTAGAGTATTTCCTTCCTTTCTTTGTATTTATATTTGTGACAGTTATTCTTTGGGCACTCTTAGAAAAAGTCCAATTTTTTCCAGGGAATAAAGCTGCAAATCTTGTTATCGCATTTACTCTAGGAATATTATTTATAATTATCCCAGAATTAACACAAATAATCTCCTTAGCAACACCCTGGTTTGTTGTCTTCCTTATTTTTCTCTTGCTTCTCATACTCATATTTATTTTTATGGGAGTAGATGCAAAATTCATAGGCTCAGTTTTTGGTGGAGATAAACCTAATTTAGTTGTTGTCTGGGCAGTTCTTGTAGTCTTTATTGGCATCTTTGGCTATGCATTTACACAAGTGTATGGAGATCAAATTCATGATATCACTGCTGGAGAAAGTACTGATGGCAGTGGAGATCTTGTACAGAATGTTGGTCAAATTATTTTCACACCAAAAGTTTTAGGAATGTTTTTTCTTTTAGGTATGGCAGCATTAATTATCCGTTTTGTTTCTGCACCAGCAACATAAAAAAAGAAGTTATTTTTTCTTTAATTCTTCAGTAATCTTACCCAATTCTTTCACATTGCTTACAAGTGGTTCCATAATTTTACTAAAGACTTGTTCTAATGCTTTCATATCATTTCCAATACCCAAAACACTTTCATTATAATCCTTAACTTTACCAAGAACAGCAACTTGCAAGTCTTCTAATCTCTTTTGTGTGCGAAGCAATTCTTGTTTCACAGCTTCCATATCATCACTAACACGAGCCTTGAAAATGCTGATGTCTCCAACACTCTTCATCATTTCTTTCCATTTTTCTTCAACAACTTGTTCTACCAGTGCTTGTACTTCATCATAGTTCACAGCAGCCTGTGCAGGCATTTGATATTGAGGTGCATATTGTTGATAAGAATTTTGTTGTGGAGCTGCTTGTTGTTGCATAGCCTCAGAAGGAGCTTGTTCAGGCATAGGAATATCTAAATCTTGATCTCCTTCTTCTTGCCCTGGCATATTTCCTTGCACCCCTTGTTTTATTTCTGCTTGGTTCATTGCATCAGCAATTTGTTGTAATGTATATCCTTTCGCTTCCAAGCTTCGCGTAATTTCTTCTTTTTTAAAATTTTTTTTGAGCATAGCAAGAGCATCATTCACTGGTATCTCTGTCTGTGCCATTCTCTTTCCTTACCTTTTTTATTGCTGGAACAGGAGATCCTTGCACTTCTAATGCAGCACGAATCATCTCTTGAACTTGCTTTTCGCTAACAAAATTCATAGGGCTCCAGAGCTTAATATACTTTTCTAATACTTTTACATCACTTTGTTTTGCAAACTTTCCTGCTTCTTCCGTCAGATGTCGAACAATATTTTTAACATTCGCAACATCCTTTTTCATATCCTTTATTTCCATATCAATGACTTTAATTTCTTTTAGCAATTTCTTGTATTCCTCAATCATATTTTGATTCATAACAAGCAGTTTTTCAGAAAGAAGACTTTGTTTTGATTCAAGGATACGAATTCTATTTGCAAGTTCATTAAATGCCTGTGCATAATCTACTTGCATTTGCTCTTGAGCCATACTTTCTAAGTAATCTCTGTACTTAATAAATATTTGGGATAGAGAAAACTATTTTAATAGAGTTTTTAATTTTTTATACATGTTAAAAGCAATTATCTTTGATTTTGATGGAGTAATTCAGAATTTTCCAGAGATTGTATGGCGTGAAAGGAAGATATTTCTGAGAAATCATAAAGTTCATCTAGAAAAAGCAGACTTAGAGATTCTTCTAGGTTTAACATTAGAGGAACAAGTAATTTATATCAATAAAAAATTCAAATTATCTTTAGTTGTAGATGATTTAAAAAAACATAGAGAAAGTATCTCAGAAATTGTAGATAAAGAAGTAAAGATTCTTGAAGGTGTAGAAGATCTTATTCTTCTCTTAAAAAATAAAAAAATAAAAATGGCTATAGCATCAAATAAACCTCTGGCTGCAATTGAAAGAGATCTAAAAAAATTTAATATCTATTCTAAATTTGATCTTATCTTAGGAAAAGAGGATGTAAAGAAACCCAAGCCTGATCCAGAAATATTTTTTCTTGCAGCTAAGAAACTTCATGTCAAACCAGAAGAATGCATTATGATAGAAGATGCACCTTATGGGATTCAAGGTGCAAAAAAAGCTGGTATGAAGACAATAGGTCTCTATAGCTCATTTCATTCTTCCTTTCCTGAAGCAGATCTTTGTATTAAAAGTCTAAAAGAACTATCATGGCAAAAGCTATCTACATTATATTCTAGATAGTCTACAAAAGAAAGCTATTTAATCTATAAAACACTTAGAGGAAGAAATGGTGTATACAAAAGAGCTGAAGCTGGTAGAAGTAGTGCAAGAAGGAGGCGAAGAAGTTCTCAAACTAAATTATGAGCCAATGCCTTACATTCCTTCTATTGAGGATAATCCACTCGTTATGATGGATGCCATTGACAAGCTTATCGAAAATCCTTCTGCAGCTCGTATTTCTTTTGCACAGAGAAGAAGATATAATTATAACTATGAACAAACAAAGATGCTTGTAGAGATTGCAAACATCTACAGTTATTTTATCAAAAGCAGACGTGCAACATCATTGCAAAATTTAGGTTTGCTTACAGATCCTCCAGAACTTTTAGGGCAAAGACTTTCTGCATTGCAATACCTTTTGACAAGTTTACTCAAACAAGATCCTTTATCCGCCTACGCAGAACTAAAACGTGCTATTCGTAGAGAAACAATTAATCTCAAAACAATCGAAGAGCAAAAATATAAAGATTCTGTTTTAATCTATCTAAGAATTCTCCAAGATATTTTTGATCAATTAGAGAAAACAACACTCATTGCGCAAGCAAGAGAATACTTAGCAGGTTATACTCCTGGAGACCGAGAAGTATACAAGTTAATGTTCCGTCCAACAATTACTCCAGATTTTATGTATTCAAAGATTGCAGCTTCCCCTCCTCTTGATGGGGAGCAATTAGATATATACAAACTTAACTCTTCTACAGAGATTGCTATTTTTCGAACACCAAATGAAATAAAAAATCTTTATCATATGACTCCTCCAGAATTTAAATTATCTGAGGATAAGTTTGAATTATTAGACTTAGCAAAGAAAGTACTTTCTGAGCATCAGCCACAAGCAGGAGAGTTCTTAGATCCAGAAAGAATGCGCGGAACTTTTACAAATATAAGTAAAGATCTCATTAGAGAATTAGCCGAACAACGCGGCATGCTCCTCAAACCTGAAGAAATTGCAGAAATGGCAGAAATTCTTGTTCGCCATACCATTGGCTTTGGAGTTATTGAATTATTATTGGAAGATGAAAAAATTCAAGATATTACAATTAATTCCCCTATGGGGCAAGTCCCTATTTTTATTTTACATTCTGATCATAATGAATGTACAACAAATATTATTCCAACAAGTACTGATTTTGAATCCTGGGCAACAAAATTTCGCTTAATTTCTGGTCGTCCATTAGATGAAGCAAATCCTATCCTAGATACAGAAATAATCACACCGAAAGCACGATCAAGACTTTCTGTCATTGGAAAACCTCTGAATCCCTATGGTTATGGTATGTCTTTTCGTCGACACAGAGACACTCCTTGGACTTTGCCTCTCTTTATCAAAAATGGAATGATTTCTCCATTGGGTGCTGGGTTATTATCTTTTACAATTGATGGTGCACGAGCACATTTGATTGCTGGTACTAGATCTTCAGGAAAAACATCTTTTTTGTCTTCTTTACTTTTAGAAATTATGAGGAAATATAGAGTTTTGACTATAGAGGACAGTGTTAGTGGAGAATCAGAGATCCTATTCAAAGAAAGAAATATTCTCCAAAAAAGAAAAATTGGTGATTTAATCAATAGAGTTTTAGAGCAGAATGGGTCTTGGTATAATCTCACAGGACATGAAACAACAGGAAATACAACTAATATTGAGGTTCTATCTATGAATAAAGAGGGAAAGCTTTATTTTTCAAAGGTAAGTAAGTTTATCCGACATAAGGTGGAAAAACCTATGTATTATATTAAGACTTCAACAGGGCGAGATATTGAAGTAACAGGGGATCATTCTTTATTTTTTTTAAATGAGGACGGTTGTATAGCTGAGATCAAGCCCTCAAATATAAAAGAAGGTGATTTCCTTGCAACTCCAAGAAAAATTCCTCATTATAATGAATCTCAAGAAATGATAAATATTTTAGATTATAAAAATGAATTATCAGAGTTATATTTTAAAGGAGGAAATCTTCAAGCCTTTTTGCAAGAAAATAAGAAATTAGTAAAACAAATAGGAAAAGAATTAGGATATGAAAGAGGGCAAATTGCAAAATGGATAAGACTGGGTCTCATTCCAGGAAAAGTTTTAGATGATTTAAGCTCATTTGATCTTTCACTAAAAAGTTTGAAAGGATTAAGATGGAAAAAGGGAAAGAACTCCTTTTGGTTGCCAATAGAGATTACTCTTGATGGTGAGTTTTTAACCCTTTTAGGGTTGTGGCTTGCTGATGGTTGTTATGATAAAAATTCTACTCTATTTTCAGTAGGAACTAAAGAAGAAATAGAAGTAGTCCGAGGCATAGCAAAACGTTTTGATTTTGGAACACATTATCACTCGGATAATTTTACTTTAATGATCCATTCGAGTACATTCAAATTTTTATTGCGAGAGATTTTAGGGCTAAAAGGTGATGCATATACAAAAAGAATACCTTCATGGATGTTTAATCTCTCAAGTCAGCAAATAGGCTTTGTTTTAAAGGGGATATTCTCAGGTGATGGGTGTGTGACAGAAAAGGAGATTGTAATCAGTCTCTGTTCAAAACAACTTGTGAGGGATATTCAAACTCTTCTTTTATTCTATGGAGTTATTTTTAGAATAGGGAAACAGAGAGAAAGTGACAAAACATATCCCTGCAGAATATCCAATATAAAGTCCTTCAAAATTTTTAAAACGGAGATAGGAATATTACAATCGTATAAAAAGACCCTCTTGGACCGTTTATGTAACAAAAAGTCTACACATGATTCATCTGATATAATACCCTTATCGAAAGTATTTAAGAAGAAAATGAGTATGGTTGTAGCAAATTTTAATAAAAATGATTATATAATTAGGGGGAATCATATAGGAAGAGAGAAGTTATTTTCTATAAATAAAGAGCTCCTTGGGTGCGTTGAACTATCAGAACAATTACAAATTCTTGCTATGTCTGATCTGCTATGGGATAAAGTGAGAGAAATACGAGTTCTTCCAGTAAAAGAACAGTATGTCTATGATTTATCTGTCCCTGAGAATGAAAGTTTTGTTTGTAATAATATGGTTGCTCACAATACCCTCGAGCTTCCAACTGAAGCTATGCGAAAACTAGGATATAATATTCAACCATTAAAAGTTCGAGCAGCATTGACAAAAAGTGGCTCTGAAATTTCTGCAGAGGAAGGAATTCGAACATCATTGCGATTAGGAGACTCAGCACTTATCGTCGGAGAGGTTCGCTCGACCGAAGCAATTGCACTTTTCGAGGCAATGCGTATTGGTGCTTCAGCAAATGTTGTTGCAGGGACAATTCATGCAGATTCACCCTATGGAGTCTTTGATAGAATTGCAAATGATTTAAAAGTTCCAAAAACTTCTTTCAAAGCAACAGATATTATTATTATTTGTAATCCTATTCGCTCTGCAGATGGTATGAAAAAAGTACGACGAGTATTATCAATCACAGAAGTACGAAAAGAGTGGGAAGAAGATCCTGTTGCAGAGCGTGGATTTGTTGATTTAATGAGATACAATGCAAAGAAAGATATCTTAGAGCCAACTCCTGAATTAATGAATGGAGAATCTGAAATCCTTAAAGGCATTGGTGCAAATGTCAGAGAGTGGGTAGGCAATTGGGATGCAATTTGGGATAATATTGTTCTTCGTGCAGATTTGAAAAAAATGCTAGTAGACTATTCTGATAAAGTAAAAATGCCTGACTTACTCGAGGCAGAATTCTCCTTACAAGGAAATGATATGTTTCATAGGATTACAGAGTCTGTTCAAGCAGAAGTAGGCTCTGGTGATACCAAAAGAATTAAATTTGAATGGGAAGAATGGTTAAAAAGAGAAGTGAGGAAGAAACAATTAGGGTAGGAGGAAACAATGAGATTCAAAAATAAAATTGTTTTAGTAACTGGTTCAAGTAGAGGTATAGGGAGAGCAACTGCAATACTTTTTGCACAAGAAGGAGCAAAAGTAATAGTAAACTATTCTAAGTCAAAAAAAGAAGCAGATAAAGTTGTAG
Source organism: bacterium (assembly GCA_030697685.1). Classification (GTDB taxonomy): domain Archaea; phylum Nanobdellota; class Nanobdellia; order SCGC-AAA011-G17; family GW2011-AR17; genus JAGVZZ01. Next base: position 23,273 of record JAUYPF010000019.1, read on the forward strand.
AAGAAATAAAGAAAAGAGGTTCAGATGCAATAGCAATTCAGTGTGATGTTTCCAATGAAAAACAAGTAAAGATCATGTTTGAACAAGCTTCAAAGAAATTTGGAAGAGTTGACATTCTTGTAAACAATGCTGGTTTTGTAGTTGACAAGCCTTTTTTTGAAAGAGATGCAGAAGAATGGAAGAAAATTATGGATATAAATCTTTTAAGTGTGTATTTATGCACAAAATATGCTCGTCAAAGTATGTTAAAGCAAAAATATGGAAAAATAATTAATATCTCTTCAACAAATGGGATTGATACCTTTAGTACAAGTTGTCCTGATTATGATGCTGCAAAAGCAGGTGTCATTCTTCTCACAAGAAATTTAGCAAAAGAATTAGCTCCACACATACAAGTGAATAGTGTTGCTCCAGGCTGGATTGACACTGAAATGAATAAAGATTTACCTAAAGATTTTATCAAAGAAGAAATAGAAAAGATTTATGTGAAAAGAATGGGTAAGCCAGAAGAGATAGCAAAGGTAGTTCTATTTTTAGCTTCTGAAGATGCGAGTTTTATTAGTGGGCAAACACTAAAAGTAGATGGTGGCTGTGGTTAAAATGAGAATACGCCAAGCAACAGAAAAGAACAAAAATCCTCAAAGAATTAAATCAAATTTTTATTAACCAAAAATCCTACTGTTTTTAGTGGATCACTGTCTGCTCTTAAAATTTGAACAATTTTATTTTCTAATAAGCTTACATCTCTTTCATGAAATTGGATAAGAAGTTGTTTTATATCATTACTATCCAACATATCCCAAAATGTAGTCCTTCCTTCTTCAGTACGAAATTCTAAATAAAGCCCAAGGTAAATATTATCCCTTCCACCAAGGCCAAAATAAGAATTAGAGATTTTTGCACTAGCTCTTGTATAGTTTCCTTTTCCAAAATTCTCATCACGAAACCATCCTTTTCCATCATATTGTCTTACCATAAATAAAAATAGGAAAATAGGATTTATAAACTTTAATATTATCAAAAGAATATTTTACAGATATGAAAATACGCCCAGCAACAGAAAAAGACAAAAAAGAAGCAATGGTTATTGCAAAATCCCTGAAAGAATGGTTCAATAAAGATGGAATAAAAAATATGGCTCTTGATTTTAGGATGAATCATTGTATTGTTGCTATAGAAAAAGAAAAAGTTTTAGGCTTTTTATCCTATACAACATATTCTGGAAAAATGCTTCTTTTATGGATGGGTGTGAAAAGAGATCTACAAAGAAAAGGTGTAGGAAAATATCTTCTAGACTGGTTAGTTAAAGAATCCAAAAAATTAAAATTATATTCTATAGAAGTAGAAACGCTTCCTGAAGAAGATGTCTATGAACCTTACGAAAGAACCAGAAGTTTTTATTACAAAAACGGTTTCAAAAGAGTGTTATATAAAAAAGCAAGAGTACAAGGTTGGGATGACCAAATTGTTTTAGAAAGAAAGATATAATATTACCTTTTTTATATAAAAAACAGAGAAAAAGCTTATAAACACAAAAATATATAAAATA
>JAUYPF010000029.1 GCA_030697685.1 bacterium
CATTTGCTTCATATGTAATCAAAGGTTTTGTTAGATCAATTGTTATAAATCTTGTTTCATTAGAAATATTACTTTGTGTCCCATTACTCACATTAATATACCATGTATAATTTTGACCATCAACAAATGAAGAAAGAGGAGGCAGAACAATTTCTACTCCATTAGGACTATCACCAATTACTTTTCTTGAAGTGCCATTAACAAAAAGCTCATATCTATAAGATTGATTTTCACCTACAAAAGTAATATTAAATGTTTGATCCGCATTATTTGAATAGGTATTATTTATAGGAACCATACTAGCAGTAATATTCTCTGAAGGAATAATACCTTGAACTCCTTGGATAAAAAGACTTGTTAATAATATTATTGAAAATAATAAAAGATACTTTCGTTTCATACCACCACTCCCCATAGATTAACAAAACCTAAACTAATTTAAATACTTTTCTATCTTTTTAGTGAAAATAATCTGTTTATACAGAAAAAATAATTTCTTTTTCATACCAAGAAAAAAATTCTTGCATTCCTTTTTCTACAGAAACCTTTGGGGAATATCCTAGCATTTTTTGCGCTTTAGAAATATCTGCACAGGTTAAAGTAACATCACCAGGAAATAAATCTTTTCGTTCAATAACAGCTTCTTTTCCAACAACATTTTCAATAACAGAAACGAATTCTTGAAGAGATACCATATGATTATTTCCTAAATTAAAAATTTCAAAAGAATGAGGTGTATCCAAAGCCGAAATAATCCCAGAAACAATATCAGAAACAAAAGTATAATCTCTTTTTGTACTTCCATTACCATACAAGGTAATTGCTTTGCCTTGATAAATAGAATCTGTAAATATATAAGGAGCCATATCTGGTCTTCCTCGTGGGCCATACACTGTAAAGAAACGCAAACAACTCACAGGAAGCTGAAAAAGATGGTTATAGGTATGGCATAATAATTCGCTCATCCGCTTCGTTGCAGCATAAGGAGAAATAGGCTTATCAGCTCTATCATCCTCAGAAAAAGGAATTTTCAAAGAATTCCCATACACAGAAGAAGAAGAACCAAAAACAAAATTTTCCACTTTATGTTTCTTTGCAAGCTCTAACAAATTCAATGTACCATCAATATTTGCAATTTTATACCCTACAGGATCTTCTATAGATGCACGCACACCAGCTTTTGCAGCAAGATGTACAATTCTTCGAACATTATATTTCTGAAAAATATCCTGCATAAAAGAATAATCTTCTACATTTCCTGCTGCAAGAATAAATCTTTTTTTCTGAAAATGAGGAAAAATATTTTGTATCTTTCTTTTTGGATCATAATAAGAATTAAAATTATCTACAACAATGACATCTTCACCACGTGCAAGAAGAGCATCAACAACATGACTACCAATAAATCCAGCACCTCCTGTAACTAGAATTTTACCTTCCAATGCCTTTATACACTCCCTGAATTTTACTTTTATCTAAAACATTCTTCCCATCAATCAACACAGGAACACAAGAAAAATCATATTCTAAAAACTCAGAATGATCTGTTAATAACAATACAGCATCACAAGCTAACACTTCTTCTTTTGTTGCATTGCTATACTCTGGAATGAAAGGATCATACACTTTCAAATCTGCACCTAAACTTTTTATTCTCTTAATAATCTCTAATGCAGGACTCTCTCTCAGATCATCAACATTTTTCTTATATGCAACACCTAAAATACCCACCTTCGTTCCTTTCACACTTTTTCCAACTTCATTGAGAGCAGAACTTAAAAGAGAAACAGTATAATTAGGCATATACCCATTCACTCGCATTGCAGTTCGCAAGAAACTTGGATCAAATCCTCTCTTTAAGGATTCATCAATAAGATAAAAGGGATCAACGGGAATACAATTATGAACAACAAGACCATTATCTACAACAAGAGTATGAGTCTTATCTATTTCTAAAGAATAAACATAATCATTATATATCTCTTCCTTAACCTCTTCAATTTCTAGGCTATAAAATCTACCCTCATCCTTAATATTTGAATAAACTACATCTTTTTTCTGTTTACTTAAATATTCAATTAATTTTTGGCCTTTAACATCAGAAAAGAAAGGAGAAAGTTTTTCAGCATTTTTCTTGCCATATATTCGCAATAATCCTTTTCTCTTTTGCATTCTTGGAACAACCCCCAAGGAAAGCAACAAAAGGCTAACCTGCTGAAAAAGAACAACACTTGAAGTAAAATAATCTACAACAATACTATTAGAATTATGAACATACCACTTTTCATTTTTCTTATAACTTCTAGCATGGTTTTTATAACTAACACCTCCATCACCTCTAAGAATCCCAGAAAGAAGATCTTCTCTATAACTTAAATTCATAAAAACAAGAGGTACTCTCATAGTATAACAATCCACCCCTGCCTTAAAAACATCTCTAAAAAGCATTCCAAAAAGTTCTGAAGAAACTTTAAGAGTAACAGCTTTGTCTACCTTAGATCTATAAATGCTAAAAGCAACTCCAAAAGAAGAAAGAATTTGTTGAACATCAGAGAGATATTTTTTCTCATCAACATGAAAAGTAAAACGAACACGAAGAGAATCATCAACAGTAATACATCCTTCACTTAGATAATAACCCATCAAACGAGCAAGATCCTTAGTAATACATATTATCGCAGAAAATGTACGCATAGAATGCCCTCTTCCTGTAGCTAAGAGAATATTTTTACGTGGAATTTTAAGAAGAGCTTCTAAACGAAGATACTCTGCTAAGGGAAGATAATCATATTTCAAATAAGTATCAGAAAGGCGACGTTTAGAGGAAATAGTAGATGATAAAAGAGATTTATAGCTCTGAAAAGATCCCTCTTTAAGCTTGACACGAATTTTAGCGATCTGAGATTCTTTTAAATAAGGAATAATATCTATACTTTGAGAAGAAGAAATCTCTGGAAGAGAATAGCTAAGAATCATTCTCTCACCATATTTTATATCCTTTGCAAACTTAATCAAAAAATCTCCCTTATCAAAAGTAATAACAGGATGTAAATCAGTAACACGAAGAATATAGCCCCCAGCTGTTCGTAAAGAATATATTCTTTCCGAGAACCTTTTACTAACATGAGTCACAGACTCATAACTTGTTTCTTTTGTACTAAGATCAAAAGATAAAACCTGTAAATCTTTCCATTCTTCAGACTCAAATTTTTCAAAAATTTCCTGAACAGTCGCTGTTGAAAAAAAACCATCCTTCACATAAAAAGCAATATGCTCTTTATCAAAACAATGACCTCCAACCCCACAGCTCGGATAACAAAGATCCAACCCAAAAGGTTTTGTTTTTACACCACCAATAATTTCTTTCGCATCAAGTTTCATATTTTGCATAACAATTGCCATCTCATTTGCAAACGCAATATTGACTGCACGCAAAGAATTTTCATAAATCTTTGTCATCTCTGCTGCTTCAATAGAACTTAAAGAAAAAACTTCAGCAGAAAGAATACTTTGATAAAAACTCTTAACTTTCTCTAAACCTTCAGGACATAAAGCCCCAACAACCCTGGGGATATTAGAAACATTCCATTTTGCATTTCCAGGATCAATACGTTCTGGACAATGTGCAAGAAAAAAATCCCTACCTTCAAGCAATCCATTCTTTTCCAAAATAGGCAAAACATATTTTCTAGAGATAAAAGGATTTACAGTAGATTCTAAAATAATAAGTTGTCCTTTACTTGTAAGTCTCTCAGCAATTTGCTCACACGCAACACGTACGAGACTCAAATCTGGATTTTTACTTTCATCAACAGGCGTAGGAACAGCAACAATAATCACATCAGAAAGAAGTGCATCTAGATGATTAATGAAAATATTTGTATGTTTCTCTGCAAGATCTTTCGCTTTAGTGGAATTATTCTCAAGACCATAAACAATATATCCCTTTTCTGCTGTGAGTAATGCTAAAGGCAAACCTACATACCCTAATCCAATAACACAAACATTCCTCATATTGTTTAGAATCTACAAACTCTTTTTAAATATTGTGTAAAATTACTTCTTAAATAGACTAGAACTCTCTTTAAAAGATTTCTCTAATTCTTTATCTACAGCTCCTTTTCTCTGTTTAGGCAAAGGAGAATGTGTAGAAAAAATAGACTGTACTTTAGTTTGTACAATATTTTTTTTCTCAGGAATCATTTTTGAAGAAATTTTTTTCTTCTGCACATACCAAATAACTCCACCAACAAATAAAAGAAAAACAACAAATAAAGGAATCAAATAAAGAGCAGCAGAACTTTCTTCATCACTACCATTATCATTTAGAAGATTACGAGAAGTATCATCTTCACTATCACTTGCAGAAGAACTACCTGTATCAATATTTTTCTCTTCTACACAAATTCCTCGTACACAAGTGCCAGAATCACAATCTGCATCTAACACACATTCACGTCCAATAACAACTTCCTTTTCTTCTTCTACTTCAATAATAATTGTAACATTAGATTCCGCACAAGTATCATCTTCACTATCAATTTGTTCATCACAATCATTATCAAGAAGATCCTCACAAATCTCTGGAAATGGCTCAATATCTTCTATACAATCCTCCCATGTTCCATTCATACAATTTTGCAAACCTTTTTGACAAGAACCAATATCACTCCCACAAATTTGGGTCATATTTGTCACGCATCCACACCCTTCATCTATTTTCCCATCACAATCATCATCAAGCCCATTGCAATCTTCTATCTCTGAAGCAGCATAGGAAGCACCAAAACACAAACTCCAGCTTGCATCTTCCTGGCAAATTTGCACTCCAGCTTTGCACACGCCTAAATTCGCACCACAATCTCTCGTGTCTCCGGGTATACAAGTGCATTGCTCATCAACTTCTCCATCACAATCATTATCTTTTTCATCACAAAGCTCTTCACTCACCTCGACACCAGAACATGCACCCCAACTTCCTCCATTACAAGTTTGCGCCCCACTCTCACATGCACCAACATCGGAACTACAAATTTGTGTATCTCCACTTTCACATAAACAACCACTTTTTCCAGAACAATCACTATCATTGCAATCTACTGAACCATCACAATCATCATCAATATCATCAGTGCAATTTGTTTCTATACTTGCATCACTATCAGCACAAAAACAATATCCTAAAGAGTTTGTATCATCACCACAATGACTTGCATCACAATAATCTTCTTCTACCCAAGTATTGGAAGAACAATATTTATTATTCTGATAATCACAAGCCCCTTCAGTACAAACAAATTCATCACAAGTAGAATCAAGAAGGTAACAAGGAAGATTGCTATCTGTACAATAACCGCTGTCTAGCCAAGAACTCCCATCACACCATTTTCTAAGAACAGGATTACATGCATTTGCAGTATCACAAGTAGAAGGATAACAAATCCCATCATTGCATGCACCACAGCTATGTATTTCATTTGCAGAGCTCGTACTAGAAGAACAATAATATTCTTTTAATGAACTACTCGAACTACAAGTATCAGCATAGAGTACACCATTCACATCCACATAACCAAAATTATCAGGATCATCCCCATTATCAAAATAATTTGTACAAGCGGCACTGACAAAACTCAAACTCAATACCAAAACAAAAAGAAACAACATCACTCTTTTCATAAATCTATAAGAGTAACTCTATTTTATAAATATTCACTTTGCAGCTTTACGAATTTCATCTAGGGAAATATAAGAACCAGTAACATACAAAAATTCCAAAATATAAAATCCACTAATTTCTGTAAGAGAATAAGCATCTGGCTGTCTTCTATCTCCTCTAAAACGTTTTTCTGCAATTGCAAGAACTTTCTCTTCTAAATTTTGTTCAAGCTTTTCTAATCGAAGCTGTTCACTAGCAAAAACAGTATGTTGATAACCAATTGCTTTTCGAGCAGCATCATCTACATACATATAAGTATGTGTATCAAATCGTAAATGCAACATAAAATTCTAAGAATTAAGGCTCTTCCTCTATTTTCAACTTCTTAATCTTATCTTTAAGATTTAATTTTTTAAGAAGTTCTTTATATCTATTTCTAATGGTAACCTCAGTAACACCAGCTATGTCTGCTACCTCTCTTTGTGTTCTCTTTTCATTATTGATCAATGCTGCAACATACAATGATGCAGCTGCAATTCCTGTTGGTCCTCTTCCTGAAGTAAGTTCAGAATTTTGAGCCATCTCTAAAATTTCTACAGCCTTACTTTGCGTATCTGCACTTAATCGTAATGCAGAAGCAAACCTAGGTATATAGTCAATAGGATTTGAAGGCAAAATACGAATACCTAATTCTCTTGTCACAAATCGATATGTTCTTCCAATTTCTTTTTTATCAATACCAGAAGCTTCAGCAAGCTCATCTAAAGTTCTTGGAACTTCGTGTCGTCTGCATGCAGCATATAAAGCTCCTGCAACCACAGATTCCATTGATCGTCCTCGAACAAGACCTCGTTGAACTGCAAGAGTGTATACCCTCGCAGATTCCTCTTCTACAGATTTAGGTAATTTTAAGTAAGAAGCAACTCTCTTTAACTCAGCAAGTGCTAATTTTAGATTTCTTTCAATTGCAGTAGAAATCCTATATTGCCACTTTCTCAGTCGGAAATACTTATTTTTTCCTTTTCCAGAAAGTCTGTAAATATCTTGTTTTTGACCTACATCAGTTCCTAATCCGCGATCGTATTTCGTGTAAGTCATAGGAGCACCTGTACGTCTTCGCTTATCAGAATCATCAGAATCAAACTCTCGCCACTCTTGGCCAAAGTCAATCATTTTTTCTTCAATAACCAAACCACAGCTTCGGCAAATAACTTCTCCTTTATCCTTATTATGAGTTAACTGTAAACCCCCACATTCAGGACATTTTTTAATTGCAGCTACCATGGATAATAAAAACCTTTAAATAGCAGATGTAGAACTAATATATAAGCTTTTCGTTATTTTTAGAATCTATCGAGAGAAATTTTATTTAACCAAAACACCTTGAAGAACACCAACTTGTCCAGGGCGGGAAGTAATCTTAACCATTCCCTTTGCAGTCTCGACAATTGCTCCCTTTGTCATAATATTTCGCCTCACAAAATGTCGATTTGCAGTATTTTCTACAATAGTCTTAATAATTTCAGGACTATATTTTTTGCTTTTAGGATCAAAAACATGAATGATATTTGCTGAAAGAATCCTTTTCTTAATAATCCCACCAACCACACGAAGAGTTTTTGTCCTTTTCTCAGCTAATTTAGTAAGAACCGGCTGACTTCGTAATTCAAAGACCCTTTTCTTTCTATATTGTTGATATCGCCCACCAGTAATTTTTCTTTTTGATCGATGTGATGTAAGAGCCATAAACTTCTGAAATTTCCAGCCCTTTAAATAGCTTTCTCTTTGAGACAACAAAAATATGTTCTATGAAAAAGACAAAATACCTAAAAAGAGTTTAGAACAAATAATCAAATTTTTAAAAAAAAGAAAGTCTTAAATAGTATGTAACTTTTTGTCATACCAATTTTATTTTATTCGGAGGCAAAGAATATGGAAACAGATCGTCCATTGGACGCATTAAATGAAGCACGAGGGCATCGTGTAGTAGTCGAATTAAAAAACAAAGTTCAATTAATTGGAAAG
>JAUYPF010000033.1 GCA_030697685.1 bacterium
TAGTATCCAGACAATACACATCTGGAAAAATATTAGCCTCTTTGCTTGCAACCACTTCTGCTATAGGCCTAACAACTTTTACAGGTGAAGGCAAAGGATACTTTTCATTCACTTCAACGCGCGGATATATCTTAGCCTTAGGAACTTCTATAACAGGTGTACGTACCCTACTTTGTATTTCAGGAATCTTTTTCTCTTGGATAAGTTTCTGCATTGTTTTGTGCAAATCTACATATGTTCCAACGAATTCTTTCGCTTCTGGTATGGTTAAAGAAAATGTTTTAAGAGGACCATTCTTTGTAACAGGAAATCCTATAAAACATCCTTTGTCTTCTCCTTCTAAGAGATCCTCAAGATTCTTGACACCTGCTAAATCTAAAATGTCCCTATAATCGGAAAGACGCAAATAGCTAGAGAGGCAAACAGGATCTTTCCCTTCTTCAAAAAGTGTTTCAATGCTTTCGCTCAGAGCAGAGGAAACTTCTCCTGCAACAGTATTCCATGTAGCCATATCAACAAAGCCTGCACTTCGTACTTTTTTGTTGATGTCTTGTAATTCTTCAGGCTTAAAAAGCATTGATATAGCAAGATTATTAGCAGTACATTGTGAGAATATGGGAACCATCTGTGGTCCATGTGGCCCAAGAGCATATGCTTGAACTTTTATATCCTTACTATCCTTCCTTAAGAAGTTTTCACAAGCTCTGGAAATGCGATAGGCATCAACGTGATTAAATCCATATACCTGTGCAGGATCTAAGTGTGCTGCTACGCAAAAGGCATATGCAAGAATATCTGTAGGATTCGTAACAACAAGCACCTTTCCTCCATAAGAAGAGAATCTTTTTCCAAGCTGAAGAATAGGAGGGAGGTTTGGCTCAAGCATTTGTTCTCTGCTAGTTATTTTCCTGGATTTTGCATCCTCGCGAAGATGTGGATTTTGTTCTGTGCAGATAATAGTCAAATCTGTTTGTGCAGCAATTTGATCAGGTGTTTCAATAACAACACTTTGCTTTTTACTTATTGCCTTAATTTGTTCTATCGCCCAGTCACATGTTGCTTCATTCCTATTATAAATATAAATTGTTTCAGGAGTATGCTCTTGAGCGAGTCTCTCAGCAATGGTAATACCTACAGAGTTTCTATCCTTTCCAGTGCCAATAATGCCTATTTTCATTTTTTTGTTTGTTCTTACATTCCAAATATTCTTCGAAAAAATGTCTTCTCTTTTGTTATTGTAAAATTAGCAAAATCTTCAATGTCAATCATAAATGGTCGTTTGTTAGGATCATAATGTAAGTAGTTCGTCTGAATATCTTGTATTTTTTTATCCAAATAGGAAGTTCTTTCAATAATTTCATTTTTATTGGTATATTCAATTTTGATTCCCCTCTTTTCTAATTCTCTAGCAATACCACCATTCACACGCTCTTTGTTCAGTTTTAGAATCTCTTCAAAGATTCTCCCTAAAGAATAGACATCTTCTTTTCCAGAAACTTTTCCTTGAAGTGATTCTGGTGCTTGATAAAAAGGTGTTCCTCCTTGAATTGTTCGAGATGAATCAAGGACACTTTTAGAAAATAAAAGGCTTTCCTTTTCGCCTGTTCTTTTTTTCATAGAAACTTTAAGGTATTCCCTATGACCTTTTTTGTCCTCTGGATTTGAAATTTGCCAGTTTAAGTTATATTTGTCTTTAGGCAGTCGTTCATAAAAAAAATCACTTGTATATGCTTTACTTAGATCTGCAGCGATAGCTTCACCAAAAGTACCTGGTTCAAACATATTATAATTCCAAAATTTATAAAATCCAAAATCTGTTATTATAGGCATTCCTCTATCTATGAGAATATTACTCGGTTTAAGATCTTCATGCACTATATAATTGCCTTCTAGTGCATATTTTATACGACCTGCTAGAAGCCCAAAAAATTCCAAATCCTGAGATAATAATGAATCATAATGGTGCATAGGATATGGACTTAAATCTTTATTAGGCCATCTTTCATATCTACCCAAAACTATTTTTAATCTTTTTTCCAGTGTATCTCTTATATAGCCTAATATGAGAGAGGGAGGGCTACTTTTTGTTGATAAGCCATAGTAAGGAACAATACCTTCCTTGTTATGGTTATGTAAATATTCTAGCACTGCCGCTTCGTATTCAATAGGATAGTTTTCATCTTTGGGGATCTTAATAGCCAGTTTAGGCAAATTTATTGAGGACTGATGCTCTGCGAGATATACTTCACAGAAACCCCCCTCACCAATCTTCCGCACATATCTATACCCAGGAATTTTAGGAAGTTCCATACAAAAAGGAATCTATAGACTGTATATAAGCCTTCTGTAAGAATAAAAACCTTCCTTTTATTACCATATTTTAAATTCTAAGATTTCTTTTATTTTCTGCCAAAGAGTCATATCTCTTTTGGACAAATCATCTCTCATTTCCTCAGCAAAAAATCTAATATTTGCAATAACTGGTCTTTCTATTGGATTGTAAGGGAGAAAGTTTTTTTGGATATATTGTATTCTTTGGTTAGATTGGGAAATGACTAACTGAGTGTAATTTTGATCATCTGTAGCAAGAAATCCTCTCTTTCGTATTTCTTTTTCCAAAGCACCATTAACTCCTTCTCTATAAGTCTTGAGAATTTCTTCTAAGATCCTTGCTAGTGCATATTGGTCTTCCTTTCCAGAGAATTTTCCTTGAAGTGATTCTGGCGCTTGATAAGTTGGTGTTCCTCCTTGAATAGTTCTAGATGCATTCATAGCACTTTTAGAAAAGAGGAGACTTCTATTTTGAGTATTATTAGTTTTAATAGAAACTTTTAGATAAATAAAATTATTCTCTAAATCCAAAGAAAAAGAATATCTATTTTTTGGAAGCTCTACGAGTCCTGTGTCATTTAATATATATTCTAATAACTTTTCAGGAGTTCTTTTATCGGAGTTAGGTTTTTCATAAACAAATGTGGAAAATCCAAAGTCAGTAAGTATAACTTTATTTTTATCAAGCAGTATATTACTTGGTTTAAGATCTCCATGCAATAGGCCTTTGTCATTCATATTATCTATAATTTCTACAGTATCTAAAAAATAACAAAGATTATTATGAAATAATGTATCATTAATGGTCTTTAGAGAGGAGATATTTTTTTGGAGCCATTTAGAATTTTTTTCTAAATCCCCAAAAGGATTTTTCAGTCTTTGCTCAAGAGTATCCCCTATATAGCCCAATACAAGAGCAGGAAAAGTATTTTGTACTCGTGGCTGATAATAAGGAACAATACCTGCAATATTTTTCCTATGAAGCCATTCTAGTACTGCAGCCTCATATTCAATAGGATATTCTTCTGTTTTAGGGACTTTTACTGCAAATTTAGGAAGGTCATTAAGAGTTTCATGCTGAGCGAGATATACATTACAGAAACCTCCCTCTCCAATCTTCGACGCATATGCATACCCAGGGATTTTAGGGAGTTCCATAGAGAAAAGGAATTTATAGACTGTATATAAGCCTTCTGGAAGGCCTAAAAATGTTTTATTTTAATCCTCTTCTACTTTTATATTTTTTAGAAATTCCCTCTCCTTCTTGGAGTACATTCCTAATCCACCACTAGCATATATTGTTTTTTGAATAAAATCTTGGAGAACTTCGAACGAAGGTCTGTTGTATGGATTATAGACTAGGAAATTTTCTTCTACACACTGTATTATTTGTTCTAAATAAGAATTAGCTGGCAGAGTATAACGCGTATCTTCTTTAAAATCATAACCCCTTTTTTTAAACGCTTCTGCCATAAGACCATTTAATCTTTTTTTATTCCATTTAAGAATATCTTCAAAAATTCTTGCCAAAGCCCAGTGGTCTTCCATACCTGAGAATTTTCCTTGTAAAGATTCAGGTGCTTGATAAGATGGAGTTCCACCACGAAGAGCAATGGATTTTTCTAAAACACTTTTAGAGAATAAAAGACTCCTATTTGTAAACTTACCTGCATTCAAAGAGACTTTAAGGTATTCTGCATCCCTATTTTTAAGTTCCGAATAGCTCTCCCAATTAGATGTATATTTATTATCAGAGAGATGTTCTTTTAAGAATGAAATTATTTCTGGTTGGATTTCTTCCTCAATATAACCATAATCATCCATTTCATCAATAAAGAATGTAGAAAATCCAAAATCACAAAGTGTAACTTTATTTTTGTGGATTAATATATTGCTTGGTTTAAGATCCCCATGCAATATGTTAACTATTCCTTTTTTATTAATATTCTCTACATTTTTTGTGAGATCAAGAAGTATTTGAAGATCATCAGTGAATAATCTAAGGAAGAATGAATAATTCCAACTCTGCATATTTTGAAAATAGTCTTTTTCGATATGATCTTCTTCAAAAACACCCAACACTTTTTGTAATCTCTCTTCAAGTGTCTCTTCTGCATAGCCAAGAATCAGAGCTGAACCATTATTTGTTTGGTGAAGCCCATAGTAAGGAACAATGCCATTTACATTTTGGCTAGGAAGCCATTCTAGTACTGCAGCCTCGTATTCAATAGGATACTCTTCTGTTTTAGGAATCTTCACTGCAACTTTATTATGAAAAGTTTCATGCTCCGCAAGATGCACTTCACAGAAACCTCCCTCACCAATCTTCCGCACATATCTATACCCAGGAATTTCAGGGAGTTCCATAGAAAAAAGGAATTTGAGAAGAGTATATAAAAGTTCTGAAGTCTACTAATAAAAAGAATATCCTTCTATATTTTGAGTAAAGCTAATTTCTCCAATAAATTATTTTCATTGCTTATATCTTTTAAAAATGAAGAATCCTCAATCTCTTTTGCTTGGCTTTTAAGCCATTTAATATCTTTTCTTTTTACAGGCTGGCAAAAGATAATCTCATTTTCAATTTCTTCTTTCTTTTTAATAAAATATGCCTTTGTATTTTCCAGGATATCTTGAATGTTATTCTGCTTAGTAATTCTTGCTCCTTCTATTCCAAAATCTAGACTTTTGATACCTTCTTTGAGAATTTCTTCAAGAATTCTGCCTAGTGCGTAGGTATCTTCTTTGCTTGTGAAGTATCCTTGTAGTGTTTCTGGAGCCATATAGCTTAATGTTCCATGAACTTTTTTTGCTTCTTCAACAACACTTTTTGAAAAGAGACTCTCTTCACTATTGTCATTCCCATTATTTTTGGAAACTTCTAAATACCAATGTTCGTAGCATGGTTCATATCCGTAGAATAGTGCTGCTTGAAAATCAGATTTCTTCCACCTGAGATCATAGCCATTTTTGGTTAATTCTAAAAGAAATCTTGGAATGGCCATCTTTGCAGGTTCTGGTTTGTCCTCGAATGAACTTATAGGACTATATTTTCTTTTAAATGATTCTAATATATTTCTTTGATAAAATCTTGCAAATCCAAAATCTATTAAGTGACAATGACTGCCATTAGATATTAAGATATTACTGGGCTTTATATCACCATGAACTATTTTAAAGCTATCTAAACTTTGAACAATATCTGTTAACTCCTTATAGACAAATAGGCAATAGGATGTAGGTTGAATCTGACTATGTATGAAATCAACAGTTATTCTTTCTATGGGCTTTTCTTTTTCTAAAAGACCTTTGACAGTTTTTGTGAAATCTTCTAGTGAAAATCTACTATGTTCGTAGATCCTTTCTTCCAGAGAAGAAAAAGCAAATGATCCCATTTTTCCAGTTGAAATAAATGATAGTTCAGAATTCAATAAACTTGACATATTTGTTATAAAATCTTGCACGAGTCCTATTTTTTCTTGTTCTCTGATTAGACCGTATGATTTCACAAAACATTTCATATTACAATTTTCAAAGAATCTTAATAATAGATCTTCATACTCAATAGGATAGTCTTTTGTTTTTGGAACCTTCACTATAACCAATGGAAGATATAATGAAGAATCATGCTCCGCAAGATGCACTTCACAGAAACCTCCCTCTCCAATCTTCCGCACATATCTATACCCAGGGATTTTAGGAAGCTCCATAGAGAAAAGGAATAAAGGAAGTATATATAAACTTTCTTCCTAAAAAGTAATAGCATTTAAATATATCTTCTTCTTTCTACAAAAGTTATGGACGAGAACATTATTCTCCTTTTGCAGGACTTGGGTTTTAATCATAATGAAACAAAAGTCTTTCTTTCGCTTCTCAAGCTTGGCTCAGCTCCTGCAGCAAAAATAGCAAAGGATGCGGATCTCCATCGTGCAAATACCTATGACGCTCTGAATAAATTGCTTGCAAGAGGCGTTGTCGCATATATCCTAAAAGAAAATACAAAATGTTATCAAATT
>JAUYPF010000035.1 GCA_030697685.1 bacterium
TTTTCTAATAAAGCCCCAGAAATAAAAATGCCTTTTTTTCTCCTTTTGAAAAAATATATAGCAAGAGGAATGAGGAAGAGGAGGATCAAAAGATACCAAGGAAAGGAAGAACTTTTTTCTTGATACAAGACAGAGGTGCTAAAGTCCTCTTCAAAAGATTTTTCTTCCCAGACTAAAACTGTTCTTCTTCCATCAAAGTATGTTCTTTCTGGCTGTGGAACAAGAAGCTGTTGCTCAATCATTGTTGCTTGTTCAGGTAATTTTAGGATAAATATGAATTCTTCTGCAGAGATCTCTTCATTCCATTGAAAAGCAGCATTTCCTTCAGATAAAGAAAGGAGAGGAGCATTTGTATGATAGAGTATTTGCACAAAGTGAATGCCTTGTTCCAAAGAACAACTGAGTTTTGTATTTGTTTCTTCTTCAAGGGCTGTACAAGAGATTTCTTTTTCATCCACAAAGACAGAGAGATCTTCTATACGCAGGGGTAAAGACAAAGAAAGCTTTGATGCAAAAGACCCTTGTATTTCTGTATTCACATAGGCTTGTTCATCTTCCATTTCCACTTCTGTATGATAGGAATCATAGCTATAGGCAAGGCTCAAAGGAAGCAGAGCAAGAAAGATACAGAGTAGTACAAGAATTTTCATAGTCTGTAGAAAGGAGAGAGAGTATAAAAAGCTTCATAGAAAGTCTTATAAATCTTTGAGAATCTTTCAGAATAGAATGCCCCTGTAGTGTAGTTCGGTCAATCATTCCACCCTTTCGAGGTGAAGACCCGGGTTCAAATCCCGGCGGGGGCACTATTATTATAATACCACAAGATAAAAATGAACAGCTATTCTTTTTACATCTCTTGTAAATAGCGCAAATATATTTTATTTCTTTCTATAGCATCTAAAAGAACTCTTGCCATCTCAGCCCAATTTCCATAAGAATAAGTAAGCATATCTTTTTCTGTATTCAAAATATATACAGCATTATTTTTTAATAAACTTATATTAGAATTATCTTTTCCATGAATATAAACACGAGCAAGATGAAAAAGATGATTCTCATCAAAATGAAGAACAAATGCAAGTCCATCTCCTTTCCATCTATCCCATTTCTCTTCTTCAGAAGAAAAATAAGGAGTTCTAATAAGAGCACTCAATCGCAGAAAATTATTTTTTTTCGATGAAGGAAATTTTTTACTTGAACCTAATAAAGGAAGATTTCTTTCTTCTAATCCTTGAAGTATTGCTTTTCCTAATTTTTTTGTATCTTCCCTGCATCGAACATCAAAAGTCTTATACACAGCATTCTCATTATCAAAAACAAAAGGAAACTTTTTATTTCCTTCAAAAAAACGAATATTGGAAGGATTTTTACCTGGATTTCCTGCAAGCCATTTAGCAAGAGGAGTATACGCTGCTGGAATTTTTACTCCCTTAATATACATTCCTTCTTTCTTTCGAGAACCAAACAACCAATCCCATATGCCCATTATAACCTGTAAAGTGAGTAAAACTATTTAAAGTTTTGCAGAAAAAAAGAATGTATATTCTCCAATCTATCAAAGACAAATTTCTTATGAAAATAATAAAATAGTAGTTTAATTGTAACCACCTTCAAGGAGTATTAAAACGAAAGGTTTATAAATCTAAGTCATTGCTAAAATTTTATGGTTAATAGGCACAGAGACTTCATAACAGCATACCAATTAACATGCACAGAACCAAGATTTGCAGAAGCCCTAGAAAGAAAATTTATGGGCTTTATAGGAAATGGAAAACAGCATGCTGGAAGAAGAGAAGCCTTTGAAATCACAAGAGAAGGTTATACCTGTATAATAAAACTCTCTAATAAAGAATATGTTTCTGATTTGGCTTCATTTTTACATAGAGAAGTAAAAGATGGAACAATAATTCAAACAATAGATCCTACAAGAGCACAAGAAAATATTGAAGAATATAAAAGGAGAATAGGAAGTTTAGAAGAGCAACTTAGTCTAACAAGTGATAAAATTGAAAGATTAGGAAGTGATTATACGGCAGTAGAAAAAAGGGCTACAGATCTTACAAGAACGAATGAAGAACTAACAATAATATACCAACAAACAGAAGAAAGATATAAAAGAGAAAGAACAGATCTGAATCTAAGACTTACAGATTTAGAAACAGCACTTGCAAATAAAGATTCATTTGACAAAGAAATAGAACAATTTAAAGAAATAGAAAAAACATGGAAAAAAGTTAAAGAATGTATTGGAGAAAGAGAGCTAGAAGAAATTATTGCAATAACCAGAGAAGGAAGTGAGGCCTATCTCAAAGCACAAATACCTAATTATAAAAATATGGAAAAACTAGGTGGAAGAGAACAAATTCTTGCAGAAAAAGGAAGAGCATTTGAAGAGACAGACATACACCAAGAAATACAAAAAGCAGAAGGGATTATAAAATATTACGATAGGTTAAAAAAATATTTCACAGAAGATGGAATGATTACAGATGCAAAAGCAGCAGTAAAAGATTTAGCTATTCCAGAAGCACTTCTCCAAAGACTATTTGCAACGACAAAAGAAGAAGTGCCAAAATATGAAGTAATTTTAAGTAAAAGAGAAGAAGCAAAAAGGCAGCATCAACAAAAGCAGGGAATTGCTGAATCTTTAGAAAGATTAGAGAAAGAATATCAAGATATTGCTAATATACGACAAAAAATAGAAAGAATACTAGAAACAAATAGAACTATAGCATTAGAACTAAAATTACTAGGTGAAGACACAGAAAATATTATATTTGAGGGGAGGCTTCCTCTACAAAAAACAAATGCAGAAACAGAACTAGGAAGAACATTGCAATTATGTATGCTTGCAACAATAACAGATAAAGAAAATTTTCCAGGTTTAGAATATAGTGAAATAGATAACAAAAATGTAACATATCAATTTAAACTTCCAAAAACAAACGCACAAACAGCACTACAAACAACACATACACTTGCAGAAAGAATGACTACTCTTCTTGGAGAAACGGACTTTGGACTTGCAGGAGGAAAACTAAGAATTCTTTATTCAGGGATAATTGGTGAGCTCCCAACAATAGAAACAGAACAAAGACCTGTAATAACAATAAAAGAAAATACTCCAAAAGTACAAAATATAGAACTAAATCAAGGATCTAAAATTCTAAGTTATGAAGATTTTATAAAATTACAAGATAAAGAAGCAGGCCAGTTAGGTATATATCTTCCAACAATAGAAGACTTAAATCTATCTCAAAGAAAAGAGGCAACAGAAGGAACAAAATTAAACCATCTTGGAGCAAGAGAAATTATTCTTGCAATGGCAGAAACAGGAAGAGTAAGATCTAAAAAAATTGCTCCGTACATAAAAGAAAGAATAAAAGAATTGTATGGATTTCATATTTTAGAAGAAAAAGAAAGAGATTTTAGATATTCTTCTAGAATGAATGGATGGCTTGCAAGTTTATCCACAGATTTTATTAAAAAACTAGACAATTTTATTCGTCCTAATCCTTGTTTTAATGTTACAGAAAGAATAATCAAAAGAGATCTAAAAGAGTATAATGAAGAAGATAGAAAACTTCTTTATACTTTCAAATCAAAAATTCCATTAGGGTTGCATACAGTCAGGCAAGCAATAGAATATGAAAAAATGGCTGAAGAAAGAATTTCTGCAGGAGAAAGTTTTTCACCTGGAGAATCAAGATCTATTCTAGCAGTAAAAGCAGCAAGGGTTTTTGATCATTATGTCATCCTTGACATTCTTAAAAAGAATCCAACAACTGCAAATGAACTCCTATACAATGTTCAAGCTTTTCTACCAATGGCAAATGAGGAATTTATTGGAAGAAGTCTACATAGATTGAGAAAAGCAAAGTTAGAAGATAGATTAGAAAGAAGAATAGGAGTGCTGCATAGATGAAATCCCTCAAAGACCTTATTAAAGGGCAGCAACCTATTGGAGAAGCATTAAGGGATTTTAGAGCACAAGATTTGAATATGGAAGATCTTCTTGAGGGAAGACTTTCCAGAGAAGAAATAACAAAAACACTAGGGCCATCATTAGATCTTGCAGCATTTGGAACAGGTGAATTAGGAGGAAGAATTATTGTTATTGAACCACCAGATACTTTAGTAGATGGAAAAGGAAGACCAGTACGATTATACTATGTCATTGGTGGAGAGACTTTAACTATTAATGGAGAACCAGGAGATAGGCCTTTTTATAAAAGAAAAGATATGGAAGCCATACTCCCATTAGACTTAACTGAAATTACTATAGATACAAGTGGACAACCACAAATTCAAAGAAAAACAAAAGAAACAGAAAAAAGAAATCCAAATACACCAGAGAAATTAAAAGAAGGAAAAGCAACAACAAAAAGAAGAACAACACAATTTGATGCATTATTATATTCTTACTTACTGAAGAACGGAGATGATATTGCACACTTAGTAAATGGTTTAGAAGAAATACCTAAAACAAAACAAGCTATTTCTGGAGAAGCAGCATTAAGAGAACATTTCCCAGAAGCCGATGCACTTCTTGCATTTGGTGTAACAAAAGTGCATTCATTAGAATCCTGGTTACAAGAAATGGTTCAAGAAAGAATTTCAAATTTAAAAAGAGATATCAAAGAGTTTTATACAACAACAGAAGGAAAAGAATTTGTAAGAGAATTTATGAACCAAGAATTTCCACAAACATATGATCATGCACCAGAAGTCATGAAATGGATCATTAATTATGGAATAGAAGGAAGACAGCCTCAATTTTTACTTTCTGCAATAGGTGCAGGAATCTTAGGAGAAGAAAAAGAAAAGAAACAAGTATATAGATTCTGGGGCAGAGTTGCAAAAGCAACAAGAGAAGCTGCATCAAATACAGTATTAATCGAAAAAGGATATTTAGAAGGAAAACATAACATTGATGATATTTATATACCATTATTAAGAGAATTAAGAAATAGAAGAGGGATTTATTCTGGATCTACAGTTGAAGCAAGTTTATTTGGCCTGTTTGGTTTAGGATTATTACTAGATTCTAAAGGAGAAGTCATAAACGCACATTCTCTAAACAGAACATATACAGAAACAGGAAGATACATTATAAATAATTATCCTACTATAAAAATTTTAATTGATGAAATGGTAAAAGATGAGGAATTAAGAAAAAAATATTCCTCTTCTAAAACTACATCAGGGCTTATTCAAAGAGCAATTCTAAACGAAGAAAGTTTACGTGAAAGACTAACCATGACCAAAGCAGAGAAAGGAGAAATGAAAACAGTTCCTATTTCAGAAGCATTACTAAATTTTGTCATCCCAGCATATTTACGAGTAGAAATAGATAGATACAAACCATGTATGACATTAGAAACAGATGCACATTTCTTAAGAAACACCATGAGTGAGTGAGGCATATGGCACTCAACCTAAACAAATATTCTCTTGATGATCGTTTTAGAATGATTATGAGAGAAATAAAAAGAGTTCCAGATGAAGAAGAACTCCAAGAAGTTCCTTATTTTTCTGAAGTTCTAGAAACGATTACCAAAACCTACGGTACTTTAGAAAAATATCTCAGAACAACAAATATTGCAAATACTTTACAAGTGGAACAATCACCTTTCCCCTCAGTACAACAACTACATACAATGGTTTCCATAACCGAGAGAGAAAGAATTATCATTGGTGACGAACCAGGAACAAGAAAAACTGCAGCAGCAGGTTTAGCAAAATATTCTATAGAAAGAAAATTAGGAAAGAAAATAAAAACACTTGTGCTTTGTCCAAGCTATTTGATTAGTAATTGGATGATGAGATTAGATGAATATCATCAAGAAGAACCAAGTTATTGTGTCATTACACCTGAAGATAAATGGGAAGATTTGAAAAGAGCAGCTTCTAATGATGTTGATTATATTTTTGTCAGCTATGATTTGCTTTACAAGGATGTAGAAACAACAAATGGTGGAAGCAAAGAAGAATATGAACTTCACGCAACTATTTTAGCACAACAATATACAAATGACAAAACAGCTGCATGGAAACATCATCAAGGATTAAATTGTAATTATGGAGCAACAGAAGAAAGTACAATAGAAGAAATATGCTTAGGTATTGCTTTCGAAGAAGCAGTCCAAACAGAAAATGAAAACAAAAAAGTATGTGATACATTAGAAAGAATACTTACAAGAAATGATCCTGATGAGACAACAAAACATGATTTTTATTTAATTGCAGATGAATTTCACAACGTACGAGATGCAAGCCTAAAGAAAAAAACAAATGCTTTTTACAGACTTGCACAAAGAGCAAGGTTCGCAGCTTTTCTTTCTGGAACAAAAACACCAGACAACATAGGAGATATTGCAGTTATAGCGTCTATCCTAGATAATCCACGATTCCCAAACCCTAAAGATTTTATTGATGCAGTAGGAAATAATCCCGCAGCAGTAAGAAGATTTTATGCACAATGGGAAAAAAAGCCAGTATTAAAAACAACAGATATTGGTGAAGATAATATTCCAAAAGCAAAAGATATCACATTCACATTAAACGAAAAAGAATTCTCATTGTACTTTGCAATTCAGAACCATTCTGAAATAGCAGAAGCAGAAAAACTTCTTCTTCTGCGCTATGTTACACTAGATGCAGCATTAATTGATCCCAGAAGATACTTAGGAAGTCCTAGTATGAGAAATAAATTGCTAAAAATTCAAAAAGAAGAACCAGAAGCTTTTGAAGATATAACAACAAATAATTCTACAAGATATCAAACATTAGAGGGAATAATTGAAAATATTCCCTATCCTGAGAAGTATGTTATTTTTTCAAAATTTTCCCTTGGAGTTATTCCAGTTATTGAAGCAAGGCTAAGAGCAAAAGGAGAAAATATTGTAAAGGTAGATCAAACTATTGGAACTGAAAATAAAAAAATAAAATTAACAACAAAAGAAATAGCAGAATTAAAAGAAAAAGGGATATATAGAGAACAAAAATACAGAGTAGACTTAAAAAGATCCGAAAAAGAAGCAATACATCTAGCAGGAAGAAGAACCTTAAGGTATTCTGAAAGGGACATTGCAGTGCTTACAGCACAGTGTAATCCAGACATTGATGGAGTACTTGCAACATACGGAACACTACGAGAAGGAAGAGACCTCACCGCAGTAAATCACATTATCAAGCTGGACAGAGAATATCAACCAGGAGTAGAAAGGCAAGCAATTGGAAGGGCTGCTGGAAGAAGTGGACAGCAAAGAAAATGTCACATTTATGCACTACGTGCAAATGCAACACAAGATGATGGAATTGAAGATCATGTAAATAGAAAAGAAAGAACCATTATCCTAGCAGAATCCTGCGAAGAAAGAATTTCTTCAGAAGATGCACAAAGTCTCGCAGGAAAAATTCGGCCACATAACGAAAGAGAGATTCGTCCATATATGTTCAGCTCACACCAATTAGTACGAATGATTTTAGGAAATTTAAGTGGAGCAGGAGTTTCTGCAATGGAAGCTCTTGTAGAACAAGGACTAGGTGAACTCTTTGCACAAAATTATAATTACAAATGGGAACTAAGTAGTTCTGCAAACATTGGAAGGCTCATCGCAATGACCCTAGCATTTAAAGGAAAAGAATTCTCACAAGTGATTGAGTTAGGATCTGGTCCAGCTCAAATGGCAAGAGTCCTCGGAAGAACAACAACATGTATGGATTATTTAAAGGAACAACTAGAAATAGGAAAAAAAGAATGTGAAAAACTAGGATTCCAAATTAAAACACAACAAGGGTCTATACACCGAATACCACTCCCATCAGAAACATATGATCTTTCTGTTGCATCAAACGTTTTCAACTTATTAACACTCCAAGAAAGAGCAGAAGCAATGAGAGAAAATCAAAGAATCCTCAAAAAAGGAGCAAGAGGAATTTGGGTATTCCCACCAAGTGCAACAGAACTAGAAGCAGGAGATTTAAGTATTATACAAAAGCTAAAAAGAGATTTTAAGAAAGCAGGTTTTAGTATTGATGAAGAAGTTACTGGAAGATATGTAGCAAGAAATGCTATTGACCTCAATACAGGAAATGAAATTACAAGTGAAACAAAAACCTTTCTTCTTGCAGCAGAAAATACAGAAAAAGGGATTATCGAAGAAGGAATGTTTGAATTAAAAGTAGACTATTCTTATAGCAAAGGAAAAGGAAAACAAAGAAACGTACTAGAACCAATGCAGGGAATCCCACAAGCACAAGCAGAAGTCTGCTTAGCATTTGAAAATATAGACTCAGGTCTGGAATTAAAAACAAAAGAAAAACCAATTTCAAGAGAAGAGCTCAGGAGAAGAATTAATCAAGGTCTAAAAACGGGAGAATTAGCAGAAGAGGATATTGCAAAAATAATTAGAGCCCTTATTGAAGGAGAACGAAATTGAGCCTTGATCAAATAGCACTAGGCCTTGTACGTGATTATCCCCAGATTAAATACTCTGTGTATGCAACATTACAAGGCTATGCCATGTATTGGGATGAAGAAAAAAAAGATAGTACAGAAAATCCAAGAAATTTTCCCAAAAATTCTTATTATCATAGCTGGAAAAGTTTTATAGAAAAATTAAAAACAAAAACAGAATGGAAAATCCCCAAATATAGATTACCAGACACTCCTATATTTGAGAAACAAAATATTTTAGCACAAGCATTAGCAAATAAAAAAATAGTAAGAGATGCATTTTTAGAAGAGATTAGTCCAGAATTACAAAGGACATTAGCAGACATCCTTTTTGAAAGAAATATTATTGCAGAAAGTGCAGATCTTTTTATTGATACATTTGATTACGAAAAAGTAAAAAAAGATCCAGAAAGAAATCCATTTGAACATTTTTTAGAACACTTTGATATAGACCAAAGATCCCACAAACAAAAACCAAAAAAATCCTATTTACCATTGCTCACAAGATTAAAAAATGAAGGAGATATCTGGGAAGAAATCTATATAGAAAGACTAAAAGAAAAAGATGAGATTCTTGCACAAAGGATACAAAGTATTTTCGAAGGAATAGAAGCAAATAATTTTGACGAGCAAGAAAGAATGAAAATTGTAGAACTCCTAACAGAAAAAGGCTGTGTAGGACTTGTAGAAAGACTTGGGCAAGATGCATATGATATTCTTGTTGCAATGTATGGTGAAGAACAATTTCCAGAAGAAAAAAGGCATATTTTGAGTTCAGGAAAAGCAATACGCCCATACTTAGGAAAATGCAGAAGAAAGATGATACGATCTGAATTTAATATTTGGGAAAGGGACCTTATAAGAACCTTAAAAGAAAAAGGATTAAGGCCTTCAATTTATGATAAAAATATTACTGTACAAAGAATTTTACAAACAACATTTCTTGCACCATATATAGAAATGGCCTCTAAAGGAGAAGATCCAATAGTCCCATTACAAGCACAGACAAAAGAAGAAGATGTACTTACAAAAAAACTTGCACGCTATGGATTAGAACATTTCCAAATGATGAGAGAAATCCAAGATTACCCAGAAATTAGCCATACTTTAGCAATAGTACGGGCAAAGAAAGATTTATAAATCAGAGGAGAAAAAAAAACATATGGCATCAAGAGTAGAAGAATTATCCAGAGCAGCAAAAAAACTCTCTCCAGAGGATAGAGAAAGGTTAGCAAGAGAACTAACAAGAACACTAACACAAAAAGTATCTCAAGCATTTAATTGGACAAGAGACCCTTTTACTGTGGCAGAAGATCTTTGCGGCGCTGTTCTAAAAAGCAACATACTCTCTGAAGAAGAATATAGAATCACAGATGTTCGTGCTTGGAGAGAAATGGATGCAAAAAGAGCAGGGATATATGATATTGTTCATAGAGAAGCAGGAACAATACATGCATTTCCTTTGAGAAGATACAAGCCAAGAGCTGAAAACGAAGAAAAAGCCCAGCCATATCACATTTTGTCTATCATTACAAATTCCCCTGCATATCCAATAGGTCTTATAACACTAAATGGAATAGTATTAGGAAAAGAAAGAATTTCTGCAACAGATATTTGGGAGAGATTAAATATTCCAGAAAGTGACATCATGAACATTCCATTTTCAGAAAGAGTAAAGATAGAACTACCAGATCTAAGAACACAAAACCTAAGAAGTACATATGAACTAAAAGAATTCTCTAATCTGAAAGTAAAAGGATATAAGATCACTTTACATTCTCTATAAATATCCAATATTGTAACCCCTTATAAGCAATAGAAATAACAAAATTAAATACAAAAGCATTTAAACAATAACTAAAATTTTACAGCTATGCCATTAGAAGCAAAAGTAGACGGTAAAGCAATAGAATATACACCCAGTCCTATACAAACACTTTTTGAACGCCTTAGTTATAATCCTGAAAGAAATTTCTATACCAGAAGATTAGAAAATAATACTTTAGTAAGAATTTCTCCATCATATTATCACAGAGATATATTCAAATATAAAGCTACAATATCTAATGATCTAAGAAATATTGGTGTAAGACTTTCAGAACCTCTTAGAGAATATTTAACAATTCATACCCAAAAAGAAAAAGAAATTATTGTTGAAAGAGATATGAAAAAAGGAAGTATACTTGTCAAACAAAACATCAAAAAAGAGAGATTCACAAGTAGAAGAATTTTTACATTTGATGATGATGTTGAATTAGAAAGATATGTGAGAGGTTTACTTTAACATGTATCCATTCAGAGACGCTATTTTAGAAACAATAAACGAACAAAAAAGTGGTATTCTCTTTGGCCTAGCAACAATAGGAATAAGCGCAGCTTTAGGGGCATATTTATTCCCAAGAGAAGTCTCTAATATTGGAATTTATGATAAAGATCTTGATGGATATGTTGATGTTATAGAAGATAAAAATTGGAAGATTATTCTCACGAATGATAGTAAAAATCTTATACAAGAAGAGAACAGAGATTTTCTATATATCACCTGTTATTACTCTGAAACTATTTCTATGAAGAACATTGGGACAGAATTTGCACAAAGAGTAAGGCCATATTTA
Source organism: bacterium (assembly GCA_030697685.1). Classification (GTDB taxonomy): domain Archaea; phylum Nanobdellota; class Nanobdellia; order SCGC-AAA011-G17; family GW2011-AR17; genus JAGVZZ01. The sequence continues at coordinate 11,077 of JAUYPF010000035.1, forward strand.
GAAGACTGCCTTAAAAAATATTAATTTTTTTCTAAATCAGCAATATCAATCAAAGTTTTTGTATCATAGCCCATAGAATCTAATAAATTACAAGGATGTATGCAATCACAGGCTTTCGTTTTCTTCCGCATATCATCTGCATCTTGTGATTTCCAAAGCGCAGCAAAATTCATATCAAAATCATTCAAGTTTGCAAAAGGCCGCGTTGGCTCACACACAGAAACGCCACCATTTGGATAGATAACACCAAAAGTCTTTCCTGCAGTGCAAGTAACAACCCGTTTTTCAGTTGCAAGCATTTGTATAGAATATTTCCATTTCAATTTCTGAAAATTCTGCCATATCTTATCTCTATGTGTTTCAACTTCTTTTAATAACAAAGTATCATATAACTCTTGCAATTTTTCAACTGCTACAGATTCAGTCTTTCCTACTTCACCATCAAGATGACTAACAACATCTTTTGGAACTCTATAGGTTCCTAAATGCGCACCCCTAAGAATATTAAACTTATGCATGACTTCAGGAAATTTTGTTTTTATTTCTCCCACAAAAACAGGAAGTAAATCATAATTTGCAGTACAAATAGTTGTCATCACAGAAACTTCTAATTTTTTTGTAGTTTTTCGTAACTCAAGCAATTGTTTCAAAGTCTCTGAAGCTCTTTGATAACATTTAGGAATTCTTCTGAATTTATCATGCATTTCTTCAGGACCATCTAAAGAAACCTGCACATGAAAATATAAATCAGGGCACTCCGCAAGAATCTTTTTGGTCATAGCCAAAATTCTTTCAGTAGTCATTCCATTCGTAGGAGTAGTAATTCTTCGTGTTCCATTAATTGTATGAAAAGCAATAATAATCTCATCAAGATCTTTTCGTAAATAAGGTTCTCCACCTGTAAGCATAAGCGTTCGCAAAGGATGCTTCAAAGTTTTCGCAATTCTTCTCATATCATCTAAACTAAGTTCTGGTTTTCCAGTATTCAATTCTTCCCAATAAAAACAATGATCACATTTTGCATTACAATAATTTGTCACATACAAAGTCATATTTATAGGCGTCTGTAATTTCTGCATTTGTACAACTCTAATTTTATTTGCTGCACGAATACCAGCATCACGCAAAGGCTTTGGTAAAGAACCTAAAGTACGAAAACCAATCTCTTCTATCTTTGTTGCTATAGCCATCTTTTTCTCGTCTCTTTCAAATAATCTTTCCTTTTAAATCTTATGTACATGGTCTCTGAAAAAAAAGCAAAATTATAGAAGTATGCTTTTACAAGTGAATATGCATAATCCAAACCAACAATCAAAAATTTAGAAGTGTTACTAGATTCTTGTACTTTCTTCTCTTGTGCAGAAACCCACTTTATCACATCTTTATTATTTTGTTTTAGCTCTCGAAATTTCTTTGGACTAAATGCATAATAAACATCAAGAAGAGGTAAAAAAGGAATAAGAACAAAAGGATAATTCTTCAAGAATATTTTTATTCTATTCTTATGAAAAACATAGAACACACTCTTTCTTCCTTTATCAGAAACATAATGGTATACTAAACATCTCGAATCAACAACACTCTGCAATCCCATTTGTCTCAATTTATATCCTATTTCTTTATCCTCACCTGCATACATAATAGAAGTATCAAAGCCACCGCATGCTTCAAGATCTTTTTTTCGCATCATACAATTACACGTTGCAATATAACCACAAGGATATAATTGATAATCATCTGTCTCCATAATATAAGTAGATGTTTCACAATTTCCAGTAATTTCTTTCCTTTTTGTAATCACACCATTATCTACTTTATATGCTTCTCCACCCAAGGCACCAATCTCTGGATGCTCTTGAAGAATCTTTACCATATTTGAAATAACAGAATTATGAACCATTTCAATATCTGAATCAAGAAAATGCACATAGCTCCCAGTAGAAAGTATCACTCCTTGATTTTTTGCAATACTAACTCCAAGATTTTCTTTATTCCTATGCAAGCGCACAGAAGGAAAAGACTTCTCCACCAATCCCACAGAACCATCTGTACTTCCATTATCAATAACAATCACTTCAAAGTTTTTATAGTCCTGTTTCTCTACACTCTTCAAAGTTCTTCGTAAATCTTCTTTCCTATTCCATGAAGCAATAATGACTGAAACGTGAGGAAACATAAAGAAAAAAAAATAAGAATGTTTAAATAGTTTAGGTATAAAAATTCAAAAAATATGGTGCAAACAAAATACCAACTAATTACAGAAAAACCTAAAACCACATCCAATTCAATGGGTATCTTTTATATGGGTAGTATTGGCAGATATATGTTGGATTTTAGATAACCTACAATATTTGATGAGTTTAGAGAAGAAAGAATAACCTCAGATTTAGGAAGCACACACTCTAACTTAGAAAATCCAACAAGAATTCCAGCATATCTCTACCATGGAATAGTCTCTGCAGCACCAATAGCATATGGTATCTACAAAGGACAAGAATATCTTCTACAATAAGCCTTAAATAGATTCTATTTATTCCTTTCTCTATGTCCTATATAAAAATGCAAGTATTTGATCTTGGTGGCACCTGGATTCGCGCTGCAAATATTTCTAATGAAGGAAAGTTTGGTTCAATTATAAAAGAACCTACAGAAGAGGATTTCATAGGGCAAATAAAAAAAATCTCAGGACAACTAACACTTTCAACTGAAGAAAGAAACCATCTCGATTACATTGTAGTTGCCACACCTGGGCCAGTAAGAGATGGAATGCTTTTATCTGCACCACCATTGGGATTGAAAAACTCTCTTGACCTCAAAAAAGAATTAGCTTCTTTGGTAACAGGAAAATCTACAGAAATAATTGTAGAAAATGATTTGAATGCTGCAGTATTAGCAGAACTTCACGAAGGTTATGGTAAACAATGGAACAATTTTTATTTACTAACTTTAAGCACAGGGATTGGCGCAGGGATTGTACTAAATGGAAAATCAGTAAAAGGTGGAGAATTTGGGCATAGCCCAATAAACCCATTAGAATATCCAGATCAAAGATGTAGTTGTGGAAGAACAAATTGTTGGAGTGCATACGCAAGTGGAAAAGGAATTGAATCACTCATCAAAAAAATATACCCTAAATATGAAACAATAGAAGAAGTTTGTAAAGCCTACAAAAAAGAAGAAGCTGCAAGAACAATTATAAACATTGCAAATAATGCAAATGCACAAGGTCTAGCAATGATGATAAATGCTTTAGAAGTAGAAGGAATTGTGATCATGGGGTCTCTTGGATTACATCAATATAATCTTCTTATCCCTTCAAATATAGAAATAGAAGAATATGCAATAAATTCTATTCCAGAAATAGTCAAAACAAAACTTGGAGATACGATTGGCCTTTTAGGAGCATATTATAGAGCAATATCATGAACAAACTTATCATAAACGCAGATGATTTCGGTTACACAAAAGAAGTCAACTTAGGAATTCTTGATGCGCATCGTTTTGGCACAGTAACTTCAGCAACCATTATGACAAACCAAAATTTTTTTGATCATGCAATTGGCATCTATCCTAAATCTCTTGGTATTGGAGTTCATCTAAATCTCACCTGGGGAAATTCCTTATTCAATGGAAAACCTTTCAATAGATTCAATAAATACAAAATTATTCTGGGTATTATAGATGCAGAATTTGTAGAAAATGAATTTCGCAAACAAATAGAAAAGCTTCTTGAAGTAGGAATACGCCCAGATCATTTAGACACACATCATCATATGCATGCATTCCAACCAGTGACAAATGCAATTATAAAACTTGCACAAGAATATCATATTTATAAAATTCGCTGGCCAAAAGAAAAAGGAAAAAAAATCCTTCTACAAACATCTTATATTAAACAAAAATTTATCAATAATAATCTAAAAAATTGCCCAATAAAAACAACAGACCATTTTTATGGTATACTACATACAGGCTCTCCAAAGATGAAACACTTTATCTCTTATCTAAACTTTGAAGGAAGCGCAGAAATTTGTTGTCATCCAGGAAAAAAATCTTTAGTTCAAGACAAACTCTGGAAAACCAGAGAAAAAGAATTAAATATTCTAACCAATGATATTTTTTTTAATAAAATAAAAGAAAAAGATATTCAACTCATCACATTCAAGGAGCTTTAAATATGCGTATCGCCATGCCTTGTGAAAATCTCAGTACAAACGTTTACTTGAGAGCTTATCCATTTGCAAAGCTAATGTCAGAAGATCATGATGTAACAGTTCTTGGTCCCATAGAAAAAAAAGGCCTCTTCCTTCCAATAAAAAATGATCTCAGTATCAAATATTCTCCAATACCAAAAAAATACTTCCTCCCATGTTATTTGCAAAATCAAAAAGAAATCTACAAGCAACTTAACGATGCAGAACTCATCCACGCATTCAAAGTCACTGCATGGAGCTACCTTCCATCATTACTCCAAAAAATAAAAAATAAAAAGAAAATTGTTCTTGACATAGACGATTGGGAAAGCCAATATATCCTAGACTACTACCTCAAACCTAACCCAATAAAATTAGCACAATTCACTTTCGTTGATGCATACACGCCAGAGTCTTATTTTATAAAAAAAATTCTTGAAACACAAATAAAAAAAGCAGACGCAGTAATTACCAGCTCTAAAACTTTACAAAAAATGTTTGGAGGAACGTGGATTCCGACTGGCCCTAATACAGACTATTTCAACCCAGAGAATTTTTCAGGAAAAAATATACGAAAAGAATTTCATATTGAAGACAAAACAATTATCCTCTTCATGGGCACACCAAAGAAACACAAAGGTGTTGATGAACTCATTCAAGCAGTACAAGAACTAAAAGTGCAGAATGAATCAATCCACTTACTCATTGTAGGTGCAGAAAAAGATAATCCTTATGTCCAAACATTAAAAACAAATAAAGATATAACTCTAGTAGCTTACAGAGAGCACAAAGAAATGCCAGACTTTCTCGCAGCAGCAGACATAGTCTGCATTCCTCACAAAAATAATAAATCTGCAAATGCACAACTTCCTATAAAAATATTCGAACCAATGGCAATGGAAAAACCAGTCATCACCACAGACACCACAGACATGAAAGAAATTTTCCAAGACTGTGGCCAAATCATCAAACCTGATTCAGTGCCAGCACTCAAAGAATCTATTCTCACCTATCTCGATGATAAATCCTTAAGAATCAAGCATGGAAAACAAGCAAGGCAAGAATGTATAGAAAAATATTCATGGAAGATCATGAAAAAGAAAACACAACTAGTATATGATTCACTTTAAATTATTAATTAATTTCTTAATTTCATCTAAATCTTTTTGTATATTTTGTATTTCTCTTTCTGCTTTTCTATTCACATCATAATCATATTTCGCATGTAATCTATCTCTTTGTGCTTCCCTATTTTGGCTCATAAGAATAATCGGTGCTTGTATAGCCGCAAGCGTAGAAAGAATAAGATTTAATAAAATAAAAGGATAAATATCCCAATGATAAAAATATGCAAAAAAATTCAAGCTCATCCAAATAAAAAGAAATAGAAAAAAGAGAAAGATAAAAGTCCAGCTTCCAGCAAAAGAAGTCAGCTTATCTGAATATCGTTCACCAAAACTTAATCGATGATGTGGATACTTCTGTAATTTTTTTTTCACCACTTTAAAAGATGCATAGGAGAACAAGCTTATAAATATTTCCTACACAAAACCGAAAATCTTCCGGAAAAAATGCCTAAAGCTTTTTTAAAACAATATTCCTAAAAAAGTTCTATGAAAAGCATCCAAGAGAAACAAATAGACGCAGAACAAAAATTTAAAGAATTCTTAGACAAACAAAATATGCCTTATTGGTACATAAACCAAGATATTGAAACCTTTTCACCAGCCTTAAAAAGACTTCAAGTACAAAGACCAGACTTTTTCATTCTCATTCCTAACTTCGGCTTCATCCTAGTGGATGTGGAACATAATATTCCTTTAGAGAAATACAATAAATTCTGTATCTCAGAACCAGAAACATTTCGTTATAACAATCTACAAAAATATTTTAATATGCAAGTATGGTATGCATTTTCTAATGAGAAAATACATTATACTACATGGTATTTCATACCTGTTGGAAAAGTTTTAGAACTAAGAAAACAATTTCTGGTAAGAGACAAGCATTATATTTCAGCCCCTATAAATGCATTCACGCAAATAGCAGGCTCAGAAAAGATTACAAAACTATTCAACAATGAAAATTTCCCACAAACTATATAAACAAGAAGAAAATCCAAATTTTCATTATGAAGAGAAGTTCACGAAGATGGAAAAAAAAAGGCCAGATGAGATGGAAATGGCAACGTAAACGAATGCGAAAAGAAAAAGCAAAACGTGCGCAGAAAAAATAAGTCTTCGTAACAAAAGCTTTATATAGAGCCTCTTTTTAAAAGAGCATGTGATTCATTTCACGATGATGAGTACTTGATTAAATAATCAAGTATGAGGTATGGATACGAGCAGAGCTTAGTAGAAACAAATAAAATAAGTGTGCATAAATTAATCCTTTAAGTAAATTAATATTCTTGCGCTAAAAAATTATACCCGTTGATCCTGCGGGAGATTACTGCTATTAGGGTTCCACTTAACCATGCAAGTCAAGGGGACTCTTCGGAGTCACCGGCGGAATGCTCAGTAACACGTCGATAATCTACCCTAAGGTCTAGAATAACCATGGGAAACTGTGGCTAATACTGGATAGAAAATTGATACTGGAATGTACTTTTTTTGAAAGTTACGACGCCTTAGGATGGGTCGGCGGCTGATTAGGTAGTTGGTGAGGTAATGGCTCACCAAGCCTCAGATCAGTACGGGCCTTGAGAGAGGGAGCCCGGAGAAGGACACTGAGAAAAGGGTCCTAGCCCTAAGGGGTGCAGCAGGTGGGAAACCTTTACAATACACGAAAGTGTGATAAGGGAACCCTAAGTGCTTACCAGTGGTGAGCTTTTATCAAGTGTAAATATCTTGATGAATAAGTGGTGGGCAAGACCGGTGCCAGCAGCCGCGGTAACCCCGGCGCCACGAGTGGTGATCACGTTTATTGGGCCTAAAGCGTCCGTAGTCGATGATGCAAGTCTTTTGTTAAATCCTTATGCTTAACATAGGGGCCGCAAGAGATACTACTTCATTAGAGATCGGGAGGAGACAAAGGTATTCCTTGGGTAGCGGTAAAATGCGATAATCCTTGGAAGACCACCAATGGCGAAGGCATTTGTCTAGAACGAATCTGACGATCAGGGACGAAAGCTAGGGGAGCAAAAGGGATTAGATACCCCTGTAGTCCTAGCTGTAAACGCTGCAAACTAGGTGTTGCATATTCTTCGGGAATATGCAGTGCCGGAGCGAAGGTGTTAAGTTTGCCGCCTGGGAAGTATGGTCGCAAGACTGAAACTTAAAGGAATTGGCGGGGGCGCGCTACAAGGAGTGGAACGTGCGGTTTAATCAGATTCTACGCCGTGAACCTCACCAAGAACGACGGCAGGATGAAGGTCAGATTAAAGGTTTTACCTGACAAGCCGAGAGGAGGTGCATGGCCGCCGTCAGTTCGTGCTGTAAAGTGTCCAGTTAAGTCTGGCAACGAACAAGACCTGTATCCATAGTTGCGACCGAATCCTCCGGGATGATCGAGCACACTATGGAGACTGCCTGGGAAACAAGGAGGAAGGTGCAGGCAACGGTAGGTGGTATGCCCTGAATTTCTTGGGCTACACGCGCGTTACAATGGTAAGGACAATAGGATACAACTCCGAGAGGAGAAGTCAACCCCTGAAACCTTATCTTAGTTCGGATTGAGGGCTGCAACTCGCCCTCATGAAGCTGGAATTCCTAGTAATCGGGCGTCATCAGCACCCGGTGAATATGTCAACGTGCCTTGCACACACCGCCCGTCATTCCAGCCGAGCAGGGTTTAAGTGAGGCTTATGCTTTAGCATATTTCGAACTTAAGCTCAGCAAGGAGGGACAAGTCGTCACAAGGTAGCCGTAGGGGAACCTGCGGCTGGATCACCTCCTATTTATTTTAATCTAAAAAATTAAAATTTAATTTTTACTAAGCGCTTAAAAATCCATACCTCAATCATATTTATGGGCCCGTAGCTCAGCCTGGTAGAGCACCTGCCTTGCAAGTAGGGGGCCTCGGGTTCGAAAGTGAATCCCCAATATTAAGAGGATCCTCGGAAGTCCCGACGGGTCCATATCATAGTCACCATTTGACAAATATAATGCGGCGCATTTCTAAAAAGAAATGTGCTAAGGGTACTTAACCTCTTGAAACCCAAGAGAGAAATCATATTCAACAATTAGTACCATGCATAGGTAAGAAGGAAATTTAAATAGTTACTACTAACGCCATTAGATGGAAGACTTGGTTCAAGACACTGATGAAGGGCGTGGCAAGCAACGAAAAGCTTCGGCGAGCTGCATGCGAGCATTGAACCGAAGATACCCGAATGAGACTTCTCAGAAAATCCGAAAGGATAAGGAACCTAGGGAATTGAAGCGTCTCAGTACCTAGAGGAAAAAAAATCAATAGAGATTCCGTGAGTATCAGCGAGAAAAAACGGAAGAGAGCAAACTGAATCCTACGCAGAAATGCGTTGGAGATGTGGTGTTACAGACTCACCTTTATACCTTAACTTGTTAACTCGAAGTCTCCTGGAAAGGAGTGCCAAAGAGGATGATAGCTCCGTAGAGAAAAACAAGAAGGAGAGTGAGTATCTTGAGTAATGTACATTGGAAATTGTGCACGAATATGGGAGACATCAACTTCCAACTCTAAATATGTCTTGAGTCCGATAGCATATGAGTACCGTGAGGGAAAGTTGAAAAGAACTCGTGATAGAGAGCGAAAAGAACCTGAAATCTAATGGCTATGGTGAGATACGGCTCCTCGGAGTTGTATCGTACGTTTCGAATAACGAGCCAGGGAGTTTATCTTAGTGGCGAGGGTAAGTCCATCAAGGACGTACTCGAAGGGAAACCAATTTCTCGCAGTTTACAAGGAGAGAGGTATGAAAATGCCTTTAGTCATTAGGATATGACCCGAAACCGGGCGATCTAGTCGTGAGTAAGGTGAAGCCGTTCTCTGAATGGTGGAGGCCTGAAGACGTGCTACGTGCATGTGTTGTTCTAACTTGCGGCTAGGGGTGAAAAGCCAATCGAGCCCGGTCATAGCTGGTTCCTACCGAAATAGGCCTAAGTCTAGTCTCAGTGGAGATAGTTGAAGAGGTAGAGCGACGGATTTGAGGACTCGGGAGAGAAATCTCTCATCCTCTTGTCCAACTCCAAATTTTCCAACATCGTAGAAGCTGGGAAACGGGGATGCTGGGGTAAACTTGCATTCCAAGAGGGGAACAACCCCAACTATTGTTAAGGTCCCTAAATAGCAACTAAGTGTTAAAGGGTGAAAGGTGTTCATCACCACAGACAGCGGGGAGGTTGGCTTAGAAGCAGCCATCCTTTAAAGAAAGCGTAACAGCTCACCTGTCAAGGTCATGTGCCCTGAAAATGGACAGGACTAAGTTGTTTACCGATACAATAGTCCTTCATACAAGAGTATGAAGAGAGGTAGGTAGGTGTTCTGTGAGGGCAGAACTGCATTCGAGAGAGTGTTGGGACCTCATAGAATTAAGAATCCTGGTAGTAGTAGGATCTATTTAAAGTGAGAATCTTTAAGACCGAAAGGGCAAGGGTTTCTCAGCAATGTAAATCAGCTGAGAGTTAGTTAGTCCTAACCACAATCCTAACAGGAACTGTGGGAAAGGGAAAACGGTTAATATTCCGTTACTATAGAAGTACGCGCGGCAACGCAAGCTTTGTTTCTGACACTTTGGAATAGACTCACAAGTACCATCGTGCTTGTTAAAAAGAACAAATCAATGGAGTATCATAACGATGAGAAATTGATTACATCTTTGAGGAGCTCATTTTGTGAGTTGAGTTGATATCTAGAGTCAGTGAAAAAGGAACAGAGAAGGATCTTCTATAACTATACCTAGATCCGACACTGGTGTCCCTGCGTGAGAAGCGCAAGGTCTGAGGGAGTAATTTTGTTTAGGGAACTCGACAGATTGGCCCCGTACCTTCGGTATAAGGGGTCCCTGCGATTGTATTTGTATAAGTGCGATTACAGGGTTCAATAACTCGGGCGATCCGACTGTTTAACAAAAACATAACAAACTGCGAGCCAGAAATGGTGTGTATAGTTTGTGACGTCTGCCCAGTGCTAGTACTTCAAACTCCGGTTCAACGGAGCTAAGAGCTAGTAAACGGCGGGAATAACTATAATTCTCTTAAGGTAGCGAAATGCCTTGTCGTTTAATTGACGACCTGCATGAAGGGCGTAACGAGATCGCTATTGTCCCAAACAAGATCCCCCCGAACATTACATTCTGGTGCAAAGTCCAGAGACTTCCAGTGGGAAGCGGAGACCCCATGGAACTTTACTGTAGCTTATTGTTGCGATGCGAGTTTTATTGTGTAGCGTAGGTGGGAGTCGCTATGTTCTGGTCGCTAGATCAGGAATAGACAACAATGAAACACCACTCTATAGAGCTTGCATTGCTCACTTTCGCAAGAAAGGACAGCAGTTGGTGGACAGTTTGGCTGGGGCGGCACCCAGCTGAAAAGATATCAGTTGGGCCCAAAGGTAAGCTCATCAGGTTCAGAAATCCTGAGTAGAGTGCAAGAGCAAAAGCTTGCCTGACTGTATTTCGAACAGTAAGAAATGCAGCACCGAAAGGTTGGTCTAGCGAACCCCTGTGTCCCAATTGATGGGGGCCAGGTATGACAGAAAAGCTATCCTGGGGATAACTGAGTCGTCGCGCCTAAGAGCTCAAATCGACGGCGCGGCTTGCTACTTCGTTGTCGGCTCATCGCATCCTGGGTGTGCAGAAGCACCCAAGGGTGGAGGTGTTCACTCATTAAAGCGGTTCGTGAGCTGGGTTAAGAACGTTGCGAGACAGTTTGTATGATATCTACTGGAAGTGCAAAAAGGTCTGAGAGGAAGGAGTATTTAGTACGAGAGGAACGGTACCTCGACGCCTCTGGTGTATCGCTTATCTGATAAGGTAGGGCGAGCAGCTACGCGTTACATCATAAGTGCTGAAAGCATCTAAGCACGAAAGATACCTCGAAAAGAGACCGAGAACTCCTGCAGAAGACAGGGTTGATGGGACTGGCGTGTACGCATCAAGCTTCGGCGAGATGTTCAGCGCGCAGTTACCAATCGTTCGATTTTAGCTATTTTCAAAATCCTTCTTACCTATGCATGGTTTTTTTCTAAATAATATTATTCAGAATAAAAATAAATATTTTTCAATGTTTAAATAAATAATAAAGATAAATAAAATAATTTTTCTAAAATCTATCTTTGTCGCTCGTTTCACTCGCTGTGCTCAAACGCCGCAGGGCTGCACATATTTGCACTGTATACATACTTCTGAGCAACAAGGAAAAAAGACAGATACAAAAATTATAATTTTTTATACATACAAGAGAATTTTTTATTACCAATTTCTTTATCTTGGAAACAAGCTTCTTCTCGAAAGCCTAATTTCTTATAGAAGGGTATAACATGTTCTGGCGTGAAAAGCGCAACGCCCTGACAATGATTTTTTTCTCGAGCAATAACTTCCCTAGTAAGCAATTCTCCATAAGATTTTCCTCGATGCAATGGATCAATATATAAGCGATCCACATACAAATCTATTCCTCTCTTTCCTTGTTCCAAATAATACCACAATGCTCCAACAACAGTATGTTCTACATCTAAAACAAAACAGCTCCCTTCTCTTTGTATTTCAGATCTTCTTCTTCCTTCCAAAACTTCTCTATCAAATGCTTCAAGATACTGACGCAGTATGTCCATATCCTTTCTTTCTTCAGAGCGCACACAAGGATGATTCTGTCTTTCTCTTGGCAGAGTGTCTATATCTAAAAGAACATCCAAAAATTCTCCATCAAAAGAAAATTTCCGTGGTATTCGAAATCCTTGAAGCTGTATTCGAAGTTCAGATGGAGAAATTCTTCCTGCAAGAAAATCTTCTTGATATAAACACAAAATTTCAAAATCCATTTGCACCTTTTACAAAGGATTATTTATAAACGAGGGGTTGAAAAATTTTTCAACAAAAAAGAACAGCTTTATATAAGGAATAAAATTTGTTTTTTTACATGGAAATATATTCACACCCTATTTTTTCTGTGCAAGGAAGAGACTTTCCAGGTCAAGAGCATCCAAATAGATTATCACGTGTATGGAATCTCGTTCAAGAAACAGAAAGAGTATATTCCCGAGATCACGATCAGGATCCAGAAATTCGCAGCAAAATTGAAGATGTACACAATTACATTGACACAATACAATATACTGGACCTAGTTACACAACAATTGATGAAGAGAGAGAAACTTTCATAGATAGACTTACTTATCGAGCAGGGATTGCAGCAGTAGTAACAAGCATCTACGCTGCACAAGCAGAAGGTTTTGCCCTTGTTCGCCCACCAGGCCATCACGCTCACGCAGATTATACGCATGGCTTTTGCATTTTCAACAATATGGCCATTGCAGCAAAGCAACTTTTGAAAGATGGAGAAAGAGTTCTTGTTTTAGACCTAGACATTCATCATGGCTGTGGAACAGAAGAGCTTTTAAAAAAAGAACCTGATGCAAAAATGATTTCTCTCTATCAAAGAGGCACAAAAAGAGATTGGCCGGCAAATAATCATTTTACCTATGCCAAAAATTGTGATCACATTCCCATTAAAGGTGAGGTACATGATAAACGTTATTGCAAAATCTTTGATAAAATTCTCCCTACTATTGATGCTTTTCAACCAACAATCATTGGTGTAAGCCTTGGTCTAGATACATTCGAAGGAGAAGCATATGCTTGGAATCTTACAGGAAAATCCTTACAGCATATTCGCCAAAGATTAAAAGGAAGAAGAATATTTGCTATTCTGGAGGGTGGCTATACAGAAATAGCAATTGAACAAGGCCTTGCAGCTTTTATTGAAGACCCTTAAACTAATCTTTTAATTAAAGATCGACATGTTCCAGCTTCATTTTTCCTTTTAGGATCATAAGAAAATCCTAATTTTTTATAAAAAGGAACAACCTCTTCTGGAGAACGTAAAGCCACGCTTCGGCAACCAAAACTTTCGGCATACTCATTAAGTACTTCTTCCATGAGTCTTTTTCCACAATGAAATTTTCGTAGTTCTGGTTTCACATACAAAGAATGAACAAAAAATTGATCCTGAGAATTAATTTGGTACCATAATGCTCCTGCAATTCCAGGTTCAAAAACAGAAACTCCAAGTTGAGAAAGATCTTCTGGACTATGTTCAAGAACAAGCACATTATCTGGAGCACTATCTTTTACTTTCCCATACAATTCTTTTTCAAAATTATAAAAAAGTTCTTCTATAACAGAAGCATCCTTTTTAGAAGCGAGTCGCACCAACCCAATAGAATCAATATTTCTTCTCTTTGCTGGTATAAAAGTTTTTTCTGTTGCTTGAAAATTTATGATTGCGAGAAAAGTAGGATCATAATTTCTTCCTTCTAATTCTTCTGTAGAAATATTTTGCCCTTGAAAAGCAAGAGCAACCTCTCTAATAGTATATATCCCTCCTTTATATCCAGAATAATACCTCTCAAAGAGATCCATGAACGTTTTTTTCTTTAAATGTTTATAAAGCTTCAGAGGAGAAATAATACAACAAAACAGTTGAAAGGAAAGCCTTATAAATAATGACTACTCATTGATAATAACAAAAAGGAGACAAAAACATGACAAACACATTAGGATATGTTACAGGAGCAGTTTCAGGATTAGCAGTACTTTGTGGCTTAGGTTATAGCCTTGAAAACCCGCAACGAGCACTTGTTCCTTTTAATGATACAAAAAGTTCTGTAGAAAGAACACTTGTAAAACCAGAAGGGTACATTGGAGAGGGAAATCTTTTTGAAGTGCTTGGAGATGCAATCCATGATCTCAGACAAAGAAACCTTCCAACAAGACTAGGAACAATAAATGTAGGTTTTGGCAACACACCCTATCAAGATCAAAGATTACGTTCTTCACATTATGAGAATGGAAGAGATTTGGCAGAATATCTTGATGATGAATTGCAGGAAAAAGAGCGAGTAACAGGAATGACAAAAGGAGATCTTACTCTTGCTGGAGCAGGACTTGGTCTTGGGCTTTTAGCAGTCTTAGGATATGCGAATAAGAAGAAACCATAAAGGAGAATAAAAAAATGAATGAAGAAGAAATACAAAGAATATTTGCAGATCCAGAGAATCAAAGAAGAGTAAATGTATGGTATCAAAGAGAAGTAGATTATACGGAGCAAGCATTATACAAACAACTGGGTGAAAAACAGCCTTATATAAAGGAAATTTTTGATAGTACAAAATCACAAACAGGTATAGAAAATAGAAATAATTTAAAAGTAATGAGAGATACATTAGAAATTTTACTAGGATTACAAACTCTTGAATCTACTCTAACAATTCTTGTAAGGAAGGCACAAGAAATTGTTGATAGATGTATTCCAGAGATAGATAGATTTTATCTAGCACTTATAGCACAGACAAAATCTCTCGAAAGAGAATACGGAAAGACTATGGAAGAAATTGTTAAGGAAGAACAATATAGAGATGAAATTTACAGAAGAATTTTCCCTACAAGAGAAGAAGCAGAAATGTATATGGTATTATCACATGAACTAGCAAAAGGAGTAATAGGAATAGAAAAAGTTCTAAACAAAAATCAAAAGACAACAGAATCAGAAAGAGAAGAAGAAATGAAACTAGAATTTCTAAAAGCAATAAGAGGATATAAAAGAAAAGAATTTGACAGAATTTATGATATATATAATTAAAAAAAGGAGAAAATGAACAAAAGTCTTAACCTTGAACTCCAAGTTATCCCAAATACTGATAGACTAAGCAGAGCTTTTTTCAGTTCAAAAAAAGAGGTAGTGATAGAAAATCTTTTTGCTCCTACAAGAAGAACCTTTCAAGAAGGTTTAGGTATCCCCATTGAAGTTAGTACGAATGAATATGGACAATTTCCTAGAGGAGATATTCTTATTTCCTACACAACACGAGAAGAGTTTGATAGAAGAACAGAAATAATTTCAGAATTCAATATGATTAGAGCGTTTTATCTTTCATTCTCTAAAAGAGATTTTCCTGGAGCAGAACTTAACTGGAGAAAAGTTTTAGGGCATTCAAGAGAAAACAACATTTTCATCTTTTCTGGTCTCCCAAAAATGTTTGCTCTTCGGTATCCTAAAGAGAGAACGGATTTAGAGAAATATTGTACATTCCAAGGCCATGTTCTTCTCCATGAATTAGGACACACTTTCGGATTAGAACATGCAAGTTATAGAGACATAAGACAGGGAACAACAGACATTATGAGCCAAGGATCATCCTATGATTGTTATAAATGGGGAAGATATGATTTTTCAAAAGAAGACAAAGAGAGAATAGCTAAACGAATGAGTGAAGGATGGTCAGATAAAAAATGATAGACCTTAAACAATTTTTTTCTTTTCAAAATCCAAATCAAGGAAGGTATGCTTCACTTCATGCAGAATCTTATGCCCCTTATTTAGAGACATCATACGGAAATACCCAATGGGGATTTCTAACACCAGAATGGAATGGAACAATGTATTCTACAGACCCAGAAAAAGCAAAAGAATTTTTTCGCGAAAAACTAAAAGGAAAACCTCTTATTGATTTAGGCTGTGGACCTTGGCATTGGGCAGAAAGACTTGCTGAAGAATTAGATTTGTCTTTATACATTGGAATAGACCATAGTTTTGGAAGAAAAGAAGAACAAAGCCTCGAAAGAAATCTTATGAAAGGAAACGGAAAAGTTATTCTCTTAAATGCAAGTATACTACATGCAGTCGCACATCTTCAATCAGGAGCATATAACATAACAATAAATGGAATTGACCACCACATGATTAGGAATGAAAAATATAGAGATGCAATCGTAGAAGAACTCTGGAGAGCACTACAACCAGAATCAACAATCTTTGGATGTAATTCCATATTTTTTGAAAGACTAAAACAAAGAGGGTTTATACAAACAGATTTCCCAGGAAGAAAGAGTCCAGAATTTCTGGGTGATGAATGGAATGGCTGGTTCTTGGAGAGAAAATGAACAAACAACAACTAGAAGATCTTCTTTTCTTGTCTCAAGAGGAGTATAACGATGATAAAAAGGTCAGAAAAAAGGCTATACTTGCAACAACAAATGCTTTTCTCTATGTAGGTTCACATATTCTTGGAAAAAATCTTCAAAATCAAATCATTGAAAATAATACTGGAGATGCATTTCTCTGTGGTGGATGGTATTTCATAATGAGAATGTGCTTCAATAAAAAAGCCTCAGCAATAGGGGCTTTTGGTGGTGCAAGTTTTGCGGAGTTCCTCCAATGGGGGTTTAAAGGTTATGATCCAAAAGATTTTGCAGCATATGCTATAGGGGCAGGTCTTGCATATACTTTAGATAACCTACTCACAAAACAAAAATGAAAACACTACAAGCATTAGTCTTTGCAGCGCTCACATCTTGTGGACCAAAACAGATAGTAATGGAAGTACAAGAAGAAATACCTCAAGAAATTCTGCAAGGTTTTGCACGCAAGTATGAAGAGTGTGAAAAGCTTTCCGCACAAGAAAAGATAAATAATTTGGAAAACCCTTATCTTTTTGCACAACATATTTGTGATACCTATGGTATGGGAACATACAATACACATAGCTGCGAAAAGGAATCCTGGCAGATCGACTGTCACGAAAACAATAGTTTTGCTTTTACACTAGACAATGATATCGTTTGTTATTCAGACCAAAAAAAATGTATGCAAATAAGTAAAGGATATAAATGGATTGAGTCACCATGGCAAAGACCAAAAAGTATGGAGCAGCAATGATAGACCTGAAACAACTTTTTTCTTTTGAAAATCCTAATCAAGAAAGATATGCGTCACTCCATGCAGGATCATACACACCTTTTTTAGAAACATCTTATGGAAATACTCAGTGGTCATTAATGAGATTATTTAGAATTTATAGAAAACTTAAACAGGGAGAAACTGAAGCCTATAAGGTGTTAGAAGATTTTGTTAGTGAAAATCATTCTTCTCAATTTCCTACTTATCAAAGATGGTCTTCTACTCCTCGTAAACTTGCTTGTCCAGCCTTAACTACTATGCTTGGAGAACAATTTTGTTATTTAGAAGATCAAGAATTAACAAGACAGAGAAAAGATATTGCATTATTTTCTGGAGCTGCTGCAAGAATTTCTGACGATTTAACTGATTCAAGATTAGTTGAACCAGCAGAAGTTTATTTACTTGATGCTAAACAAAGAGATAATGTAACTGAAGAACAATCTCTTTTTTATTTGTTTAATGAAAGATTAGAAGAATTAGTTTCACCATTTGATTTTAAGAATAGATTTAGGAACTTAATAAAAAAATATAATGAAGCACAACAAAGAGGAAGAGACCTACAAAATCCTCTATCAACTCAAGAAGTAGTAACCATAAAAGACCAAACTGGGGGATATCCTTTTTTATTACTTCATGCTTTAATGTTTCCACATCAAGAAGACCCTTCTTTAAATTTCTCTCCTAATTATAATCCTAATAATGGAACTGTAAAGACAAAATCTGAAGCATTATTTAATTTGGGTGCTTTAGTTAGTAGACTCGATGATATTTATGATGAAAAGCTTGATAGGAAAACAGGTCATAAATCATTAGCTACAGAAGGAGTCACTAGTTGGAAAACTATAGAAAAAGAAATAGTGTATGTTGATGGTGGGTTGAGACAATTTTATCCTGATGATAGAGTTGAAAAAACAATGGATGATTATAAGGCACAAATTTCAAGATTAGCAGTTCTAGTTAATAACTGGCTTTTATAATTTTGAAAAATTACAAAAGAGTGAGTTAAATGCTTTAAAAAATTTCTATTGTTTTTATGAAATGCTAAAAATCAGGTGATTTTAACTTAACAGCCCACTAAACCAAAACCTTAAATACTCTCTATATCTCATTTCTAATGTAGGCAGGGAGCTCATCACGGCAGAAATGCTGAGGAAAGTCCAGCCACCAAAGAACTTCGGTTCGAAAAGTTTGCTCTTCAAAAAGAGTTCCTGAAAAGGAAGGCAACCATCCAGAAACGACACGTCCTTGATTTAGGATGATAATGGCGAAGTTTCCTGCAAGGGAAATGAGTTAACCCATGGACATTTTTCAAGGGAACGATGAAACGATGAGCCCCAAATGGTGCAAGTCTTTAAGACGCTAAGTTGAATCATGAGCACTTCCATAGGCGAAGAACAGAAGCTGGCTTATCCCTGTCTACACATTATTCTTTCACAAACTCAACATGAGAAATCGCTCGAAAACCTTCATCTCCTGTAAGAAAAGGAATCTCGAGTTTCCGTGCAAGAGCGTATCCTAAACAATCAACATAGGAAAGTTTTTTTGCTCTATGTTTTAATTTAAAGTGCATAGCCAGCTCAACATCATCAAGTGTAGGTGTAATAATGAGTGAACGAAAAATAGTAAGAACTTCTTGTGCATCTTCATAACCATATTCACGAAGAACAAAATAATATACCTCCATAATATTATAAAGGCTCGTAACTCCTACATATTCACTAAAATAAGGAACATAATTTTCACTCTTATTAATATATGCAAGAATCGCATAAGAGTCATAATAATATTTATTCATAGTATTCCTCTTTAAGCTCCTTTTTTATCTGATCCACAGATTTCTTAAACTTGCAAAGACCAAACAAAGGAGTGAAGTCTACTTTTTTCTTTTCTTTAATATCAATTTCAATAACATCCCCTACATGAAGATCTTTTCCTTTTAATTCATCTTTTCTCAAAAGAACTCCATAAGAATTACCCCATTTTTTGATTGTTGCTTCCATGTTTAAACATATGTATAACTCATTAATAAAACTATCTGAGACTTTTCCGAAAGATTTCCGGTTTTCAACCATTTACTCTACTTATCCCTCACAGCAAGATATTTAAAGAAGATATACATTATTTTATAGATGTCAAACGACAAAATCTCTATGCCTCAATCAGGTGGCGGTTTAATGAGGTATTTTGATGATTATAAAAGTAAAATACAAATCAATAAAAATTGGGTGCTAGTTGCTATTGTTCTAGTGATCGTTATCGAACTAGCTCTACAAAAAGGTTTATTTTAAAATGTTTCAAGGTATGGATCCTCGCTTGGTAAAGCAGGCAATGAAGAAAATGGGAATGAAACAAGAGGATATTCCTGCAATAGAGGTAATTATTAAATGTGGAGACAAAAACCTTATCATTCACAACCCTAATGTCCAAAAAATGATTATGATGGGTGAAGAGAGTTTTCAGATTACAGGTCAAATAGAAGAAACATCTGCAATCAGTGAAGAAGACATTCAGACAGTAATGGAACAAGCATCCTGTTCAAAAGAAACAGCAAAAAAAGCATTAGAAAAAAGCAATGGAGATCTTGCGCAAGCAATCATCAATGTACAATCCTAACCTTGATGAAGCAAAAAAAGCATTCAGTAAAGCAGAAGGCATTATCGAAAAAAGTTATGCTTTTACAGGAGAACTAAAATTGCTTCCTCTTGCACTACAGCAATTACAGAAAGCAACAAAGTATGCATGGGAATTTCAAGGAGAGAAAAAACCAAAACTCCTAATAGACTTGGAAAAAATAAACCAAAATAGAAAAGATAGTCCTCTTGAATTCAAAAGAAAAGAAAAACTAGTGATTTGCACAAAAGATTACAAAACGACAATCATTGATGAAAAAATAATAAGAAAATATTTACAAAAAACAAAGAGTTACTTACAAAAATGCAAGAAGAAGACCCAGCACGAGAAGAATTAAAAAGAATAGATCATTTGATCTTTGTAACATTAAAATACACAAGAACAGCTGATATTATTCGTACGATTATTGGAAAATTTATTCTCACATTAGACCACCAAACAGAAAAGTATTATAGTTTACAATTTGAAAGAGGGAAAATAAAAGAAACTCCTCGTGTTCCATTAATGCGTATGAAAAAGCTGGAACAGATTCATGCAAAAGATAGCAAAGTCAAAGATATTATTGATTTTTACGTTCAATTAAAAGCAATTTACAATGCAGATTTCAAGGCCAAAGAAGAATATAGAAAAAATGTGACATTAGTTACAAAAGGGAAAGAGATAAATATTGCAATGCTTAAAGAGTATGTAAATATAATTAAGGAGCATGTCAATTATATCGATGAACTTATCAAATGAAAACAATTGGACTCTTAAGTGGAAAAGGTGGTGTGGGAAAAACAAGTACTGCAATTAATCTTGCTGCAGGCCTAAATTCATATGGAAAACAAACTATCATTATCGACGCAAACCTAACAACTCCAAACATTGGCATACATTTAGGAAGTCCATCAAATTCTATAACTCTCCACCATGTTCTCCAAGGAAAAAATTCTATTCATGAAGCACTCTATCGTCATCATTCTGGCTTGTATTTCATTCCAGGTTCTCTCGCATTAGAAAACATGGAAAAGCTCAAGGTAAATAATCTAAAGGCAATAAAAGAACTAAAAACAGATTATATTATTCTTGATGGCGCTGCAGGCCTTGGAAAAGAAGCCCTAGCAACCTTAGAGCATTGTGATGAACTCCTTATTGTTACAAATCCAGAACTTCCTGCAATGACAGATGCATTGAAAACAATTCGTATTGCAGAGGAATTAGGAAAAGAAGTAAAAGGAATCATAGTCACAAGAACAAAAAAAGATAAATTTGATATTTCCCTGCGCAACATTGAAGCAATGCTGGAAAAACCAATTATTGGAGTCATCCCTGAAGATCCTACCCTAAGAGAAGCGCTTGCTTTAAAAGGATCTATTGTCTATACACATCCACATTCCAATGCAGCACGAAGTTATCTAAGACTTGCAGCTGCAATTTGCGGACAAAAAGGAGAAGAAGAGATGAAACTCAATTGGATTGATAAATTCTTTAAAGTGTTCAAAAGAGTTCCACAGTAAAGGAGAAAAATGACAGAATATCTTGCAGTAACAGAAAACGGAACCTGCTACAAAATTACAGAAAGAAAAAATGGATGGATAATAATGCCTTGGGCTTCTAAAATTGGAACCAATGTGGAAATTGTCACAAAAGGAGTATCAAAAGAAGCTCAAGATATAAAAAACATAAAAGAGTTTATTGGAGCTATAGTCTGGTATAAACAAGGAGCAAAAACTTTCAAGACGGGAAGAATAGAAAAGGTCTATATGGAAATTTAAAATATATCCTTCACTACCTATGTTTTTTTAAAAAACAAAAAATAAAGAATAACTATGGCAACAGAACTACACCCAACACATCTAGAATCTTTAGATCCTGAAAAGACATTTCTTGTTGAAACAGAAGACAGCTCTTTTGTATTCCACCTAACAAAAGGTATATTTTATGCACGACGTACCACGAGCAAAGATCCAAGGTATTGTCTAGTCACAAAAATCAATGGGAAAAATAAATATAAAGAATCAGATTTAGATTTATACGCAGAAATTTCCTATATGCATCCAAAACTCAATCAAGAAGTTCTTGGTGGCAAAGTAAAGAGCGTTGCATTACGGTAAACAAGTAAAGCTATTTTAGCCTATTTAGTTTACAATCTAAACAGCTGAGTATGAACAGAAAGATTTATATATTTTAAAGTACGTATAAATACTAATAAAATGAAACAAATTAGCTTAAGCATACCTGAAAATCTTTTAGAAGCATCTAAAGAATACTCTGAAGAATATGGCTATAGAACTGTTCAAGAATTAATAATTGATATTCTAAGGAAAAGAGTCATCTTAGAAAATGCAGAAAGATATAGAGAAATCGAAGAACGAATGAAAAAAGGAATAGGCGTAAAAAAAATGAATCAGAAAGATGCAATGAAATATTTGAGGGATCTTTAAGTGTATTCTATTGAATTTAGTGATGAGTTTGAAAAAAGTATGCAAAAACTAAAGAAAAAAGACTTAATTATGTTTAAAAATATCCAAAAAAAGCTTCTTCAGCTTGTAGAAAATCCAGAACACTACAAACCATTAAGAAATGTTCTTGCAGGGTATAGAAGAATCCATTTTGGAAGTTATGTTCTCATTTATAAAATAGAAGAGGAAACAATTAGAATTATTAATATCGACCATCATGATCATTCTTATTAAGAAGCACTAAACTTATGTATATGTATCTCAGCAAATGCTTCTTCTTGTTCTAAATTCACTTTTTTATTATTATGAAGATAGAGAAGTGGAAGCATGGTAAGGATAGTTTCTTCTTTTCCTTTTCCAGGATCTAATTCAGAGAATGGGATCATTTTTCTCTGTTTAAACAATCCAGCCAGTTTCTTATACACTTCATCAATGAGAAGAATAATATCAACTTTTTTCTCAGGGATTTCAGGTACACTCCAAGCCAGGAATTTTTGCAAACGCAATTTTCTTCTTGTATCCACATGTAATGCTTTTTCTAAAGCTCCGATAAGATCTGCAATAGAAACTTTTCTCTTTCTCGCCTGTGGCGTTCGCACACCCAATCGAGGAATTTCTACTTTATGTTCATGATAAGGAAGATACTCTCCTAACTCTTCAAACTCCTGATTTTCTTGATGAAAAAGAAAAGCATCAAAATTATTAATATCTTCTTGGACGAGCCTATTTGATTTCATTTTCAAAAGAATCGCAGAAGCAAGAAGCACTTTTCCAGAGATAAAATAATCCATCTCCTTCATTTTTTTAACAGCAACAATATATTTATGTGTTAATTTTGTCAAATCAACATCCCAAGGATCCATCTGTTCATCCTTCACAAGGTTATGGAGAATATCTTGCCAAGTAACTTCACTCTCTTTCAAGAGCATATCATAAATTTTTTCTTGCATAAATAAATAAGAGAAAAAGAAGTTTATAAAACTTTAGGGTTTATATTGGATAAGCCAATTCCAGAAAGATTTTTTCTCCTGTTCTGGTGCCTGAGATCTTTCATAATCTCTAACTGCACTTAAGAACAATTGTTCATCACCAGGACAATAAATCTTTACTTCAAGATAATCGCTAGTATCAAGTACACCACAAGAATCAGAGCCATCTATAATAAAACCTTCTAAAAATCGTGTAGAAACATCAGAATTCTCTGTAACAAGATATGCAAAGTCTGTAATTAGCGTTCCATTATTAGGACCTATTTCTATTGTACTTTCATCAATTATTGCCTTATAGACAGCATAAGCCTTTCCTTCTTCCAAAGAACAGCCTCCACAAGTATAACTTCCAGTTTGAAGAGATTCACCAACACATTCTCCATCTATACATGAATACCCTTCATCACATTCTCTATCATCCTCACAAGGGACACATTCTTCTGGAGCCAAAGAAGGAGCACGA
The DNA here is from genome assembly GCA_030697685.1 of bacterium. GTDB lineage: Archaea > Nanobdellota > Nanobdellia > SCGC-AAA011-G17 > GW2011-AR17 > JAGVZZ01. The sequence goes on from JAUYPF010000035.1 coordinate 34,672, forward strand.
GAAGAACCTGAAGCGTAACACATATTTTTCTTTTCCACATTAGAAAGAAGCACATCATCATCTAAACAAAGTGCTGCAGTTGCTCCAGCATTATTCCCAACAAAAAGCTCACCAGGATTTTCACAAGTCCCAGAACAATCATTAGATCTTGTCCATATACCAATACTTCCTCTTTGTCCTAAACAATACATCAAAGTATTTTCATCCGCACAAGACCAATAATTACTTCTTACAAGATCTTGTTCACAATTATTGCCTAAAACAGGGGTTTCATCAAAAGTCACTTCTTGAGAAGAAGACTTCAGAGTACCACAACCTCCATTTCCTACAGAATTAGTCACCCAATGTCCTCTATCAGCATTAGAAGTAAGATAAGGACCATCAACTTCTCCAATACCAGCAACATCTTCACAAGCAGAATATGATCCTACTTGTGCACACTTATAATAATAATCATCACCGTCAACATTTCTATCATTGGAAAAACCTTTTTCAACACAATTTTGAGTCTGCTCAACAGAAGTTCTAAAAAGAGCTGCTCTTTCATCCAACGCATCTTTTACAACCTCTTTTGCCTCTGCTGGAGTTTCTATAACTTCTACAGTATTTCCCCCTATTGAACTAACAACTTTATTACCTTTATCATTAGAATATGAAGTCCCATCAATTACACAAGCATTTTTCAATTGTATTGGACCTAAAGGTATAGAAAAAGGGCTTTGAGAAAAAAAAGTTTTAGGTTCTGTATGTGGGCAAGAATAATCCACACCTTCACCATTAGTGGGTTTTACTCCACAACAACTAATCCAATTTAATGCTGGATCATTTATATTGCCATTTTCTTTAGAGAAATCAAGAGTATACGATGAATCCCCTTCTTCTAAATCATAAGAAATTTTTCCATCATAATCCTGTACCTCTCCGCCTTTTAATTTAAATAGAAGAGAAGCACCTTTTAGAATATCAACCTCTCCATCATCAGCTTTCACTAAATATCCCAAAGAAGGAGAAGAAGAAACAGAAGGGTCATAGCCCACATAAAATCTTTTTGCAATAAGAGTATATTGATCATTATAACTAATCAAATCTTTAAAAGCATTATTAACCAATTGAAGAGAAGGCTCATCATTATATAAAGTCACTTTTACAGGATCTGCAGCAAAACAAGCATTTCCACGAACAGAAACATCATCATCATAACAACTCCAAATTCCAAGTAAAGATTGAAAAGATTGCCCCCTATCTATATCACTAATCTCCCAAAGTGGATAAGCATCTCCACACCAAAGTTTTGTAAGAGAACCTATATCCTTTTCAACACCTTGATAAGAACATGCATTTATAGAACAAGCACCATTATCTAAACTAAATTGAAAATTTGTCCCTGATCCAAAAGCATACTCTGAATTAGAATTATCACTATACTGAGACTTTCCACATATTTGTATAGGAACAGCTCCTTTAGGATCTTTTAAGATTAAATTCCCCTTAAAAAGAGTATCATCTATATTTAAAACTAACACATCATCTTTATTCAAAAGAAAAGGATATTCTAAATATGAATTCTTTCCATCAACAACACTAACTATTTTAAAAAGAATATCTTCACCATTTTCAGGGGAAGAAATAATATAACTATAATTCAATGGTTCAGAGACAGTATATTTAAATTTCTCATCAATATAAGTTACCCCATAACTAAAATAGTTATTAGGAGATAAAACTAAGCCAGTATTACAACTAATTTCACCGTTAGAATTAGAAACAGCATACTTCCCAATAAGATTTTTAGCATAAGGATCATAAGGCCCATACGTCAAAAAATAAGGCTGAGCAGAGTTAAAATTACAAACACTTTGTTTATTAAATGTCACTTCAAGGGTTTTATCCTCATAATTATAACGAACAACATCCTTTTTACTAGTTAAAACAAGATAATACCCATTCAATAAAAAATAAGAATTTTGTGTACTAGATAATGTCGAAGTAGGAGATAAAAAAAGTTGCGAATTACGAATACCCACTCCTAAAATAGAATCAGTATTTACACTACTATAGGTTATAGTTGTATCAAAATTACCATCAGTCCTTTTAGTATAAGAAAAATAAGTACTTGTATAAGTCTCCAAATCATAATCATCAGCTTGTATATCTACACCTTGGTTATTTCCTTTGTCTACTAAAGAAACTTTTTGTTTAGGAGCTAAATAAACTTCAACAAAATTTGGGCCACCAAGCTCTATTTTAGTCCCCTCATCAGCAGTTAGTTTATATCCTAATAAAGAGCCAGTTGTATCTTTTTGATATTTTAATTGAAAATAAACCTTCTCCTCACTATCAGGATTAAAAATAACAGTTACTTTTTCAAGATTAGTATCATCAATAGAAGAGACCATAGAACAATCTTTATATTCCCTTTTAGTTCCTCCTTTCAACAGACTTCCATCCTTTGTAAGCTCATTCCCGGCAAGAATCAAATAATAACCATATTCTCCACTCTGATCTAAAGCAAAAATATTTTCTCCACAAACAATCTTACCAGTAGATTCAGCACCAACAACAAAAGGAAGCAATAAAAGCAGCATTATAAGAATCAATAACTTTTTCATTCCTCCTCCTCCACACACATTTCTTCTTCACAAATGTACCCATCTGCACAATCAAGATCTATGAAACACTCCGCATCTGAAACTAAAGTCACATAATGCTCAGCAAAGAGAAAAGTCATATTCTGCTCTCCACCAAAAGACGTCGTATCCTGTAATACATATACATAGGTAAAATTATCCACAGGTGCAACAATAATAGAGGCAACACCATAGGATAACAATGTCGTATAATCAATCTCATCAGGATTCGCTATGTCAGCATCCACAATCTGCGTCGCAATACCATACACCCACCCTAATTTTGCCTCAACAAAAGTTTCATACGAATCAGTCAAACTATAACTACTCTCAGCAACAGAAACAGTCAAAGGATACTTCACCACAACAGACACAATATTCTGTTCAATATCTACATCAGCAGAAGCCTCTCCTGTACTAATCGTAAACTCAGGGAATTGCTCTACATTCACACAAGAATTCACCAAAGCAGTAATATAATCATTCAATTCAGAAGTCAATTGTTCAGAAGAAAGAGTAAGATCCTCTCCATCATAGAGATAATAAGGAACAGCATAAGAATCAGCAACATAACTTTGCTCAGGAAGAGTATAATAGCCACCAGTATAGCCTATATTAATAACAGCCTCATAGGCAGAAGCATCTACACATTCCTGCACATGTTCAACAACTTCCTGTATTTCAGAAGGATAACTAAGCTCTTTGCTTATTCCAGTAAAACCCAAAATATCATCTTTGAAAATAAAAAGTAATCCAATAAGAAGTACAATAAGAATTCCTAATACTACAAATAATGTAAACTGCCCTCTTTTATTCATTACAATATTTTCTATGTAATACACTGTTTAAATATCTTTCGTACAATCGAGGCGTTGCTGCATATATTTTCCAATAAATTCCTGAAACTGCAAACCTTCTTTTTGTAATTGAGAATAACTCACAAGAAAATTTTTTCCTTTTGATTTAGGAATTTTTTTTGCTTCTAAAAAAAACCACCCCTTGTTATCAAAACGAATTGCCAACCAAGCTTCTGCACCAAAAGTATTTGCAAAAATATGCAATTGTTCAAGTTCATCTGCAGAAAAATATTTTTTTTCATCCTTAATAGATTTACATTCAATTGCAAATATTTTACTTCCATTACTTGCAAGCAAATCTGGCGAAGGTTGTGATGTACTTCCTGATCCTGCACTCCTAACCGTCGCATAACCCTCTTTCCACAGTAAGTGAAATAATTCCCTTTCCGCGCGACTTCCTTTTGCTTTTTTGGACATAAAAAAATAAAAGAATAAAGAAATTTAAAAAGATATCTACAATTAAAGATCTCTTGCCTGAATTGTGCTTCTCTTGTTTGCTTTAGCTCTTTCACAAGCTTTCTTTATCAAAGCAGTAACTTCTTCATTTAAATGCTCAGCAAAGTCCCCAGCAACATTCATACCTTCTGCAATCTCTTTAATTTTACTTCGTACAACAACCATTTCTGTCATTTTGCATACCTCCACTCTATATTGTAATAGTCTGTTTCAAAAAGTCTTGCTATATAAATCTTTCTCAGTTACTTTTTAAAGACAACAACAGAATACGATAAATTGTTTGTAGAAACTTCCCTTTCCTCAACAATCTCTAATCCTTCACACATACTTTTGAATAACACTAAATGTGGAGCAATACAAACGACTCTCCCTTTTTTCTTTAAAATAAAAGAAACATGATAAAAAAAGTCTTTATACAGATTCTTCACTTCATTTTCACGCAAAGTTTTCGAAACAAAAGGTACAGCTGTGACAACACAATCCACTTCTTCTTCACCAAACTTTGTATCTAGCCATTCTGTTTCTATACGAGAAACTTGCAAATCTTTTCGTACTTTCGCTAAAGTTGCATTAATTTCAGTACTTCGTACATTCGGAAAAAGAGAATCATACGCAATGACTTTTCCTTTTTTATAAATCAAAGCTTCAATAGAAATAATACCATCTCGACAAAAAGGATCAAGAAGGATTTTCTTTGCATTATATCCAGAAAGTCGCACTAAACCATATGCAATACAAGCATTGAGAGATTGATTATGAATTTTTACACGATATTTTCTTTTAGAAAGTAATTCAGGAGTTTGATCTACTCCAACAAATATTTTTTCATCAATAATATCTATAAAAACAATACTCTTAGGATTCTTTAAATCAACACTATTTCCTCCTTTGTGAAATTTTTCTCCAATAATTTTTTCTACATCCTGAGAGTTAAAACTTTGTTCACCAAATCGAGAGCAAACAACACGAAAAGGGGTTATTACCGAAAAGACTTTGATCTCTTTAAGATCAGAACACTCTTGTTGCAAAGAATAAACTTTTATAATACTCTGTGTTTTTTTCAATAATTTAGCTAAACTACTCGTAGAAAAGAGAACTCGTCCTGGAAGAACTACTTTTGAAAGTACATCAAGAATTTCTTTAATCTCTTTCTGAGTAATATCCTCCAATCCTTTAGGACAAATGGCAATGTATTTCATTTTGCAAGATAAATGTTATTCTTGGTTTCTAATATCTTCACATTTATTAAATCTCCCTCATTTTTTGTACAATCCTTCACAGTAACAGTCCTTCCTCTTCCTACAGCAATCATTTGATCCTTAAACCATCCTTTTAATCTCACTTCTAATTTTACTCTTTCTCCTTTTTTAAAAACTTCCTCTACACGTGAAGCTTTATGAATTCCCAAATCTTTTGCAGTAACTTGTAAAGATAATCCAAACTCCTTCTCCCATTTTTTAATTTGAGAATAAAATTGATACCAACTTTGAGCTTTTATTTTCTCATGCTTTCGTGAATAAGCATATACTTCATATTTTTGTATTCCTAAAAAATAATCTTTCTCTTTTGCATATTGAATAATCTTTGGTATCTCTGTATCATTAACTCCAGGAATCCACACAGGGCACAAACGAACAATAATACCTTTCTTCTTATATCTTTCTCCAAAATCTTTCACTTTGTCTATATCCATACAAGGAGAGTTTGCTAATTTCCTCGCAAGAATAGGATCAATTGCATGAAATGAAAGATTCACCACATCAACATTGATATCCTTCCATATCGTCCCATTTGTTTGTATAGAGATTTTTTTCACACATTGGATTTCACGCAATCCTTCAACTAATTTTTCTAACTGAGGATAACAAAAAGGCTCTCCTACAGAATCAATATTAATCTCCACATCATTTCCTTTCAATGCAACAACCTTTCCTACTTCTTCTAATAAATAATCGCAATCTACTTCATAAAAAACCTTGTGCTGCTGAGAAAACATTCCACCATCTACGGAACAAAACGTACAATTGATATTACACACTGACGTAGCACGCACTTGCAAAAGATTCGTTCCTCTGTCAATGATTCCAAACGCAATATTTCCAAAAAGAGGAATGCCACTTTCCCGAGATATATGAATAAGCATAGTCTTTCTGTCGATAAGAGCTTTATAAAGCTTTCTTACTCAAATCTTCTAACGCATCAAGCATAACTTCAATAGCAACAAATCCTCGATTCCAAAAAGCTTCTGACTCTAAATCAATACCTAACTCCAAAGCAATCTCTTTCGGACTCTTCGAACCACCATAAGAGAGAAATTTCAAATATTTTGGAACAAAAGCCTTCCCTTCTTTTTTATACATTGCATACAAAGCAAGAGTAAGTAAATTTCCAAAACTATAACTATAACAATAAAAAGGACTATTATATATGTGAGGAATATACAACCACTCATACTGAAAATTCTTTGAGACTACAACAGAACTTCCAAATTGTTCTTCTAAATTCGCTAAATACAATGCAGAAAGTTGGTCAATGGTCGCACCTTTTTCTACTGCTTCATGTGCTTTTTTCTCAAAAAGAACAAAATAACTTTGTCTAATTATAGTTGCATACATATCATCTAACTTTGACATGAGCAATGCTTGTTTACTCTGAACATTCTTTTCATCTTCTAATAATTTCTCTGTCAAAAGCATCTCCGCAAACACAGATGCAGTCTCTGCAAAAACAAGAGGTGGATGAGAAAGAAGAGATACCTGTTTTTTCGTCAACAAATCATGCACACCATGTCCCAACTCATGCGCAAGCGTAGAAACATCTCTCTCCATACCAAGATAATTAATCAAAACATAAGGAGTGTGTCCAGCGACATCATAACAATAAGCACCATGCATTTTTCCTTCTTGAATAAGCGAATGCACATGTTTTTCTTCTAAGATTTTTCTTCCCATGACTTCCATTTGTGGTGAAAAGTGTCTATAAGAATCTAAAACAACAGTCACTGCATCAGAAAAACTTCTTTTCTTTTCTTTAACAAAAAAAGGTGCATAAAGGTCATAGCGAGTCATTTTTTTCATCTTCAAAAGTTTTGTTTTCAAGAGAAAATAACGATGAAACACAGAAATATTTTTTTGCACAGAAGCAAGCATGACTTCAACAGCCTTATCAGAAATATTATTTCCTAAATTTCTTGGAGAAATAGGCTTAGCATATCCTCGTAAAGTCAAAAAGTCATTCTTCCAATCACTTACAATAAGTTTATAGAGTTCACCAAGCATATCTTTATTCTGTGCATACTTCTCTAAAAGAAGCTCATAGGCTTGTTTTCTTTCTGCAGCAGAAGAGCTTCGTACATACACAGTCAACTGCTCTTTATTCAATTTCTTCACTTTTTTCCCAACATAAAAATCATACGAAAAGGACGTTGTCATCAAACTATACAAAGTAAAGAATGCACTTGACCCAGTAGTCTCTTTCAAAAGAAGTATTTGTTCCTCTTTCTCACTAAGAGTATAAGGTTTTTCTAATAACAACTTCTGAAAATAATAACGATACTCTCCTGCACCTGCAATGATCTTTTGAGCAGATTTCTCATCCAAAGACTTAAACCAAATATGAAAAAACAAAATCCTATTTCCAACAGCAGCAGTAAATTGCTTCATCCTATCTTGAAAAGCTCGTGCTTCTTGGGATTTTGTATTCTCAGAAAACCAAAGGTAAGAATAACAAATTAAAACAGAACATCGCTGCTCTACAGATTCAATGTCCTTCAACAAAAGAATAATTTTTTGAAGAGAAAAAGAATCTAACTGCATTCGTGAACTCTCAATAGCAACAATATTCGTTTCTAATTTTTTTAAAAAAGCATCAAAATCTTTTCCTTGAGGAGCTTTAAACAAATGTGTAAGATCCCAAGAAGATTGTACATAAGCCATACTTTAAAAAAAGACCTACTATTTATATGCCTTCCCTCATCTTACCCTTTAATAGTATTAATAAAAAATAAAGGGTAAAGCTTATAAAAGGCAAGAACCACCTAAAACTATGGTATATATCTATAAAAAGAAAAGTGGAGAAAAAAACTACTATTATCTACGAGCTTCACAAAAGAAAGGGAAAAAAACAATCGTCAAAGACATTGCATATTTAGGAACAACAATAGAAGAGGTAGAACAAGCAATCATAAAACTTCCTAAATGGGAGAAAGAAATTAGAAAAGCATATCACACTATCAATAATTTTCTCAAATCAAACCATTACAAAGAGAAAGCAAAAAAAGAAAAAAGAAAAAAAGATGAATACCTAGAACAAGATCTCTTACTGGAAATAGAAGCTACAAAAATACATTTTCAATCAGTATTCAAAAAGAAAAACACACTCACACAAAAAGAAACAATAAAAATTTTTACCATTGAGTTTGCATTCAACACTACTTCTCTAGAAGGAAACACAATAAAACTACAAGAAGCAAAAATATTACTTGAAGAAGGATTAACACCTAAGAATAAAACTCTCAGAGAAGTTTATGATCTTCAAAACACGGAAGAAGTACTTGTAGAAGTAATTTCTGATAAAGAAGATCTCAGCCATGAGAAAATACAGGATATACACCTTAAGCTCATGAAGAATATTGACGAGAGAAAGGGCTATAGAAGAGAAGAAGTCAGAGTCTTCAAATCAAATTTTGATGCAAGTCCAGCACCTTATGTCAAAACAGATATGGATCTTCTTCTCAAATGGTACAACGAAAATAAAAAAAAGCTCCACCCCTTGATTCTTGCAGGGATATTTCATCATAAATTTGAAAAAATACATCCATTTATGGATGGAAATGGAAGAACAGGAAGAATGCTACTCAATAAGATTCTACTTTTGAATGAATACCCACCGCTCATTATTAGAAAAAAAGAAAGAAAAGGGTATATCCAAGCATTAAGAGAAGCAGATAAAAGCAACCCTTTAGAAAGAGAGAGAAAAAACTATGCCAGCCTCAATCAGTTTTTAGGAAAAGAACTCATAAGCAGTTATTGGGATATATTTCTCTAACTACCCTTTAAAATAATATTCTAAAAATAAAGGGTAAAGCTATTTTTTCGCTGTATGATATGCTAAAAATATATGGTACAATTCCTTTGCATTCAACACATGGTCTAAAGAAATCTTATCTCGAGAGATAAAAAACGCATCACACTGCCTTCCCCCTATAGAATCATGTGAACCAAAATGGAAATGTTCAAAAGCTATAATTCTCTCCCCATCAAAAGCACCATTGATAATCAAATCTCCAGAATATTTCAACTCCGCAAAATATTTTATTTGCTTGACTAATTTTTTCTCATCACCATATTTTTGTAAAAATCTTTCTCCAACAAACTTCACATCTTTATCAGTGAGGATAACTTTTCCTTTTGCATGAAGAACAATAATATCCTTGCCTTCTTTCCCAATAGCAAAACCAACACCAGGATGCCCAACAAGTTTCTCCACAAAGCCAGGATATTTTTTTTCAATCTCAGAAATGTCACAACGATGAGCACTATCGGTAAAATACATCTGTGCTAAAGAAGAAGAATAAAGCATCAAAATTTGCTTTCTATTCTTCCAATCTATGCTAGGGTCTTTATGTTCCTTACGTAATTGTCTTCCCATATATTTCAATAAAGCATGTATTCCTATGCGCAAAGGAAAAGACATGTGTTCATAATAATAATGCAACTTATAGTAGATATATTTCATACGACTACTTCGTTCATCTTGATCTGAATGCAAACCTTTCGTAGGAAGATGACTAATTCTCTCCACAAAAGTTTCAAAACTTTCATAATAAAGTCGATCAAAAGGAATCGCAGGAACTTGCCCATGATCGGAAAGCACATAGAAGTCATATTCATTTTTTCTCGCAACTTTATACATTCGACGAAGATCTGCATCAATCCCCTTAAGCAAAGTAAATGCACTCAAAGAATTAGGTCCTCGATAATGCGAAATCCAATCATATCCTCCATAGGTAAGATAAATACAAGGGACATTTCTTTGCATTTCTAATAGTGCTGTTTCAGTAGAAATCTCTCTCACTGTAGCATTAATAAAAGTACGAAAAAAAGGGAAATAAGGAAAGATGAATGGCCAATTAAAATGTTTATTATACAAAAGACCTTTCAAAATCTCTAAAGAACTTTCATAAAGCTCCACACAAAATTCTATACAACTAGAAAAAATAACTTTTGTCGTTGCAAAAGGATTGAGAAGAATAAGCGCTAGAATATCTCTCAAATTTTTTTGTCCTGTTTCGGTTTTATAGAGATGAGCCACAGTAATTATAGAACGTGCAGCTCCTCCACAAAAAATATTTCCTATAGATGTTCCACCAGTAAGTATACCATAATTCTTTGCACTGATTTCCTCTTCTATTGCTCGTGCACTATCAGCAGTACCCATAACATACTGCTTCTGATTTTTTTTATCAAGAAAGCGAAAACCAGGAATATTTGAATTCTCATTATACATAATACCTGCTTGCACAAAAGGAGTTGTAGAAGGGTAGCCCGGATCAAAACGAGCAACATGATAACTCTTGAGAAGTTTTGTTAAAAAAGGAATATAGCGAGTATTTCGTAATTGTTGAAGAAGAGAATAAGAAAGCCCATCTACTTGAACGATAATAAATTTTTTATGTTGATGCGAAAGATCTTGCAGCTTGAGTCTTCTTTTAAGAAGTGCTGATCTGCTTAAGCGTTTGCGATAAAAATCCTGTACTTTTTTTCTATTCATTGTTTTCCAAGAAAAAGAAAAGAAAGCTCTCTTAAAAAAGCTTACCCAAAGATTTATAAGGCATTGAAAAGTCATAATCGACAGCGAGGTAGGGCAGAGAATTAAAGGAAACTTTAAGTCGTCCAATCAGGAGTGCCCGTCGGGCTCATAACCCGGAGGTCGTCGGTTCAAATCCAACCCTCGCTACTTTTTTTTAAAAATATATCCTATTTAATGAAAGAAAAAATCTCAAAAAAACAACTAGGCTATGTAGTAGGAGTATACTATGGAGATGGGTATATATATTATGATAAGAAATCAAGACACTATAGCATAGAGTTTTCTCTAAATTCTTTAAAAGATTTAGACATTCTTAAATTTTTAAAAGAGATACTCATAAAAGAAGGATATAATCTTTTCATTAAAAAAGATAAAAGAGGAAACTGGTTTGTAATTAAAATGTATTCAAAACAACTCTATTCTTATTTGAAAGAATACAAACTACAAAATCTCAAAAGGGAAACAAAAGATTTCAAAATAGGATTTATTTCTGGTGTCATTGACGCAGAAGCCTATGTAGGCAATAGTACTATTGAAGTCATAAATACAGACTTAGAATTACTCAAAATCACTAAACAAATACTTAATGAAATCAACATTAGTTCAAGTCTTAAAAAACGAGTAAGATCTAAAAAAGATACAAAAGATTCTTTCAGATTACTAGTCTCTACAAAGATCAAAAAAGCAAAGCATATCTCCCAAAAAGTTTTAAGACTATACCCTACAAAATAGAAAGCATTATTAAACAAAAAACCTCCACAATAGAAAGGATGAGGAAAAAGATTGGTATCATTATAGTATTATGTATTCTTTTACTCAGTCAAATAAATTCTGAAGATACTATTATTGAACCAGAAGTACTCAATACTTTAGAAAATAATAACGAAGTTCAAGTAATTGTAGAACTCAAGGAACCATTACAAGAACTTTCAATACTAAAACAGCTTTCAACTGCTGATGTCGAACTCAATCATTTCTCAGGAAACTCCTACGCAGCAAAAGTCAATGAAGAAGAACTTCAAGAACTCATTAATGATCCTAATGTCAAAAGCATACAGCAAGATGAAATTTTTCATATCCTTCTCGCAGACACAGTCCCGCTCATCAACGCATCAATAATACATTCGAGACAAAATGGCACAACAAACATGACAGGTCTTGGACAAAGTGTTTGTGTGATTGATACAGGAATAAATACAACACATCCCGGACTCGCAGGTCGCATTGTCGCCCAAAAATGTTTCTGCGCAGTCTCTGACGCAGGTTCAGGAGGTTGCTGTCCAGGAAATGTTGCAGAGAACAGCACTGCCGCAACAGACGACCAAGGCCATGGAACGCATATCTCTGGTATCGCCGCAGGGAATGGCTCAGGTATTACAGGAGTTGCACCAGAAGCATCCATTATCGCAGTAAAAGTTGCCGATGCTGCTGGTGACGCACTTTTTTCAGATATTACCTCAGCAGTAAATTGGTGTACAAGCAATGCATCAAAATATAATATTTCAGTTATTTCAATCAGTTTAGGAGGAGGTTCTTACGCTACTTCTTGTGATTCCTCCTACACATCACTCTCTTCTGAAATTAACACTGCATGGAATAACAATGTATCTGTTGTTGTCGCTTCAGGAAATTCTGGTTTCACCACAAACATGACTGCTCCTGCATGTATCAACAAAACAATCTCAGTATCTTCAACTACAAAAGCTGACGCAATTTCTTCTTTCTCAAATAGAAACGCATTAACAGACCTCTTCGCTCCAGGCTCTTCCATTAATTCAACAAACCTATCCAGCATCACCAAAGTTAGTTCAGGAACATCCATGTCTGCTCCTCATGTTGCTGGGGTAGTTCTCCTGATGCAACAATATAAAGAAACAGTTGAACGAAGAAATCTAACAGTCAGTGAAATAAACATGACACTTGCAACAAATGGAACAAGTATTGATGATAATGCAGGATCAGGAAGAACTTTCATTCGTGTAGACGCAAAAAAAGCAGTTACTGCTGGAGATACTCTTTTCCCACAAATAGAAAACCCAAATACAACTTCTACAACATTATTTATTTATAGCAATATTACTTTTATTGCAAATGTCACTGATGTCAACAGGGAAACAGTATGGATTGAAGGAAACTGGTCTGGTTCTCGAGTAAACTATACCATAACAAACAAAGTAGGAGATCAATATAATTATTCTTTGCATAATAATAGTTTTACTGCAGGTCAAGTATTTCATTGGCGTATTCACGCAAATGATAGTAATAACAATGAAAATATAACAAGCTGGTTTACAATAACCATACTTACTGGCGCACCAAGAATAACTCTCCATAATCCTAATAACCTAACAAACACAAACAATCTTTCAAACACATTTAACTTTACTGCTATAGAAGATGTTTCTGGAAATTTTAATTGTAGTATATACATAAACAGCATAAAAAATCAAACATCAACAACCGTCTCGAATAATACACTTACAGAATTCAGACAAAATCTTACAGAAGGAACACATCTCTGGAACATTGCATGTACAGATTCTCATAATCTTATTGGCAACTCTTCACTTAGAACATTAATTTTGGATACAACATCCCCAACATTCAACGCAGAAGGATATACATCTCTTGTAGAACTTGGTGATAATCAATCCTATTCTATTAATCTGACAGAGCTATATCTCAATTATGCCAACTTCTCCTATATTGGAGTAAACTACACCCTCACAAACAGCTCCACAAATTTCTCTCGAGTATGGAGAACCTTCCAAAATGGAACAAACCTTTTTACAATCTATGCATTAGATACTGCAAGGAATCTCAACACAACAACAGGAAATTTCACAGTCAATGATACCATAACTGGTCCGAGAATTCTCAATACTCTCTATAGCAGTAGCATAACACAAAACACCACACAAAATATTACAGTCTGGGTTTTGAACAACTTTCCTCTTTCTGCAATTCTCATCAATCCAAATGGCTCAAACTACTCCATGGCAAATAATACTGCATATAATTTCACTTTTGCATTTACTGCAACAACTTGTGGTTCACAAAGCTTCAAAATATTTTCAAATGACACAGCCAATGCTGGGGTAACAAATACAACATCCTATACAGTAACAGGCTGTTGTGGCGACTCCTCGTGTAGTTCTGGAGAATCCTGTTCTACATGTGCAGCAGACTGTGGAGCATGTTCCACTTCAAGTTCTACAACAACAGGAGCAGGCGGAGGAGGTGGTGGAGGAGGAACAACACCAACAACAAAATCTTTAGCACCAAGTGCAGTTATAGAAGCACCAAAAATAATAACAGAAACATTTGCGGCAGCAAGCCCAGATACAGGAATCCAAATTGAACTTGTAAGTGAAAACATTCCTATAAGCATGGTTGATATCACACTAAATAGTGCTCTAGAAAATGTAGAAGTAACAATAGAAGCACTTGATGCTCGACCTACAGAAATTGAAAGTCCAGATGGAGTTATTTATCAATATTTAAAATTTACTACAGTCAACTTAGAAAATACAGCAATTGATTCTGCAAAGCTAGAATTTTATGTTCCAAATATTTGGTTTTTAGAAAATGCTGTTAATGAAAAGACAATACAATTACTGAGATATAATGAAGAATGGCAAGAACTCCCAACAGAATATCTTCGCTTAGAAAATGCAAATCATTATTATAGTGCAACAACAGAAGGCTTTTCCTATTTTGTGATTAAAGGAGAAAAAGCAATGATTGCAACAGAAAATATCACTGCAATAGAAGAGCAAATTCAAGCACAACAGAAAGCAGAAATAGCCCTCAAAAAAACAAACATACTCAAAGTTTTAATTATAGGGATAGGAAGTATTCTCCTCTTAATCCTTGGTATTATTTTCCTTGTCTGGTATGAAAGAAGAAAAGAACAACAGAACCTTTAAATAGAAAAAGAGAAAAAAGAAATACATGGAATTTATTGGTGGACAAGCAGTTATCGAAGGAGTTCTTATGAAATCTGGCTCGAGGGTAGCAATTGCAGTTCGTGACCAAGAAGGAAAAATAAAAATAAAAGAAGAAAAGCACACAAGTATAACCAAAAAATACAAAAATCTAAACATCCCATTTGTTCGTGGTCCTATTATTCTTTTTGAAACAACCATTCTTGGTCTCAAAGCCTTAAATTATTCTGCAAACATGAATCTTGGTGACCAGAAAGAAGAAAAATTTGGCACAGTAACTCTTATTGCAACAGTTCTTTTTTCTTTACTGTTTGCACTTGCTTTATTCAAATTATTACCTCTGGGGATTGCACAAATAACAGCAAACAATTTTGCAAGCTTTGAAAATAGATATTTATTCAATCTTCTTGAAGGCCTAACAAAAATAACAATTTTAATTTTGTATATTTACTTGATTTCTCTCATGCCAGACATTCGAAGAACATTTCAATATCATGGAGCAGAACATAAAGTAGTAAATGCTTATGAAAATAATGATCTCAAAAATGCAAAGAAATACTCTCGCATCCATGTACGTTGTGGCACAAGTTTTATTCTTTTTGTTTTTGCATTAAGTATTATAGTCTATTTATTCCTCCCAATAGATATTAGTTTTCTCAGTAAATATGGATTAAGATTATTATTACTTCCAGTAATTGCCGGAATAGGCTACGAGCTAATTCGTATCAGTCCAAAATGGGAGAAAAATATCTTCTTTAAAATAATCATGACCCCTGGTTTATTATTACAAAGATTAACGACAAGAGAACCAAATGAAGAACAATTAGAAGTTGCAAAAGCTGCTTTAAATGCAGTAAAGTAATCTTAAGTAGAATTTCTTTGTAAACAAGATTCTAAATGCCTATAAATGGGAACAACTTCTGAATGGAGATAAGCAGGGAACTTTAATCGTAAACAAATTTTTCCCAAAGAAAGTGCTTTTTCTTCTTTTGTTCCGACATGAAAAGCTTCCCAAGCGTCATGCAATGTTTCTGCTTCAATAAGATAGCCTTGCATTCTTTGTACAAGATCAGAAGTATTATCCTTCCTCACAGGGTGATGAATAGAGTGAAGTAACTGAAAAGCATCAAAATCTTCCTCTTGTTCGTCTCCATCTCGTAAAGGTTCATATCCAGAAATAAAATCTTTTTTTACTGCAGCAAAATCCAATCCAAAAGAAACAATCCCATAAGAGATAGAATTTCCTTGATCAAGGCCATAGCAAAGGTCATAGCCGGCAGCAAGATGCGCAAGCTGTGTTGCAACACGAACTTCTCTCTCATCAACATCTTTTTTAAGAAGAATCCAAATAACTCTATCTCGAAGATCAAAATATTCAAAACTCTTGCAACGAGAATAATTTTTATATGCTAAAGCTGAATGCGATGCTTCTATGAGGAGAGAATCTCTATCTTTTTCGAAAAACATTTAGATTTTGGAGGAAGAATCCTATTTAAAGCTATGGTTGAAATTTTTTTAAAATGGTTTGCATACTCCATAAAAATCACACTGTCCAGTTCTCCATTTACATAAAGGTGTAATATTCTTTTTATATTCTTCTTTCTTTTCACATGTACTTGTATGCGCATGTATAGAAGATATTGCTACCTTTGCTCTCTGAAGAAATGGCTGATCTACAGGTAATAAATAAAGTTTATCTTTGAGAAAAAAAACTCCAACCTTATCTGGAGTCTTGCCATGCTTTTCTTGATACAAGAGAGAATAAATTCCTAACTGCAATTTTATACTATCTTTTATATCAGAATTAGCATTAGTTTTGTAATCAATTATATGCACCTCTTCTCCTTCAGAACGAATTGCATCAATAAATCCTCGCACAGAAAGAGTATCAGAGCTATATTCTGCTTCAGTAATAGGTTTAATTTTTGTAAAAGTTTCTTCAATACCTTCAGAGAATTTTTCTTTAAAATCCTTGAGAAAAAAATTACACCAGTTCATCAGCATAATCAAAGTTTCTTCAAAATATCCGGCTAATTCTTTTTGTGGCAACTGTAAAGCAAACAATTCTTCTTTATACTCGTCCCATTGTTCTAAGAATAATTTTTGTATAGCTACTTTGAAATCTTTTTCATAATTTGTAAAAGAAGAAACATCCAAATCATAAAAATGTTCTAAAGTAGAATGTGCAATATTTCCTCGTACCAAGTGAATACTTCCTTTCGTAGGCAGTTTTTCAATATACTGATAATAATATTTTCTATTACATTGAAAAAATGTATTAATAGACGATGGAGACTCAACTCTTTTTGGCATCTATCCTTGTGATAAAAAAGAATTTAAAAAGATTTAGTTACTTAGGAACAAATTCAACACCAGGAAGAGACTTAAACTCTTTATCTCCAGTAACAAAAGGAATTCCCTGCTCACGTGCAAACATATAGCCAACTGCATCAAAAAAAGAAATGTTATGCTTTGCATACCTTTGTTTAAACTGTATTGCAGATAAAAAAATGGCTAAAGAACAAGAACTGCTATAACTTTGAAATTGCTCTACCCAATAAAGAGCTGTTTGTTTGTTAAATTCCCGAAGAAGCACACCGTAGAATTCTGCAAGAGTAAGTTCTGGAATAATAAAATCTTTTTCGAAATAATTTTTATATTTTTCATTTCCAGTAACATATTCCCATAAAACATAAGTATCTAAACATTTCATAGCCACTTGCTCTCCTTAAAGTCTTTTCTAAATTCCTTAAGTACTTGATCAGCAGATTTTTTTGATTGTAGTTTTCCAAAAAGATCCTTTACAGCTGTGTGCTTCCTCTCAACTGTAATAATAAGCTCTTCTCCAGGTTTTATATGCTCTGTTTGGACAAGTTCAGAAGGGAGAATCACACCTAAAGAATTTCCCCATTTCTTTGCTGTTACGAGAGCTTCTTCCATAGTATAACTATCAAGTATAACTTCCTTAAGTACTTTGTGTTCCATAGATCCATTAGGATTATTGAATTAATAAAAACTTCTGAGAAAAATCCGGAAGATTTCCGCTTTATTCTGATGCACTTTCTAATTTTTGTTCTATGGTGTTGTAAACTCTTGCACGATTATATCTTTGTACCATTATACAACCAACGTTTACAGCAGTGGATCCAACACCTAAAGTAGAAAAAAGTAGGTTATCATCAATAAAATTATCTATAGTTCAAATACCTGAGTATAATCCAAAAAAAAGATGAAATACTTCATTGAATCTCGTTCCTTTTTCAAATTTTTTTAATGCATTAACTGACCTATCATTCTGGCCAACAAAATAATTACTTGCATCTCTATTTGCTCCAATTTTTCTGCTAAAACTTCCAAACGTACCCATTATTACTTTTTTTAAATATCTTACACCTAAAGCTTCATATAATCTTCCCCTTCTTTCAAAAGATTGAGGTTCAAAATACACATCAGATATCTTTTGTACTAGACTTTTTGGTTTATTGACTTCTAACAAGTATAGTTCTCTCTCTAATGGAGACATATTTCTTACTCCAGCAATTATGGGAAGATTTTTGGTTTTCATTTTACTCAGGATTAAAAATCTCATCTAGTGACTCTAAAACAACACGAGACTCGGAATACTTTTCACCTTGTTCAATTGCAAGTCTATATGCTTCTTCAAGAGATTTTTTAATAAGTCTAGGATCTTCAGCTTGATAAAAAGGATTAGAAGGATCACAAACATAAACCTCTGAAAGAAAATTAAATCTTGTACAACCAAGACCAGAATAAACCCAAACTGATGTACAAGAGCCATCGCTGTTACATCCAAATCCAAAAGTACGTTTAGCATCACTAATACTATCAATCTCTATACCCTCTCTATCGTTTATAATAACCCGTGCTTCTAAAGATGGAGAAACATAAGAATACACTTCAGTAGTAAAGACATCTTTAAGCATATCAATAATCTCTCCTTTTTCTTCATAGGTACAACTTAGGGAATCGTTATGTCGTTGGCATAAATCACTAATAAATTGATTACAAGCCAACAAAGAAACTCCACTACCAATTAGAAAAGATGGAATAGATAAATATTTTAGAAG
>JAUYPF010000040.1 GCA_030697685.1 bacterium
TACAGAAAAACCAGAAAGCAGTACCAAAACAGAAGCAGAGTACAAAATCAATCTCAAAGAAGGGGAGACAAAAGAATTTTATTATCTCACAACGGAAGCAGTTTCTCTTTCTGATTTTAAAAGTATTCTTGTTCTTAAGGAAGAAGAATCTACATGTGGAAACTTTGTCTGTGACAGAACTGAGGATACCGAATCTTGTCCGGTAGATTGTGCAGAGGAAGAAGAAAACTTTTCTCTTATATGGATTATCCTCCCAGCTATAATAATTATTTTATTAGCCTTACTTTTCATTTTTAGGAAAAAAATATTCAAAGCAAAAGAAACAATAAATGATCCATTAGGAAACTTCTTCAAAAAAGGTCTTGCAAAAGGATTAAAGAAAGAACAATTAATAGAGACTCTAAAAAAGAAAGGTTGGAAAGAAAATGAGATTCAATTTGCTTTAAAAAAGCTCTAAGAAACTCTTTTATACTCTAATAAAATTGCTAAAGCTATGCCAGAGCAACATTTTTCAGAGTTTCATATAACAATAAAGCATATTCGTGGTGTTTCTTCTGTAGGAGATGAAACAAAAATCATTGCGCACCATGCAAAAGCTTTGCAGCCACAAACAGCTTTAGATATGGGTTGTGGCACTGGTTTCATTTCTATTTACCTAAATACCATTGGAATAGACTGTGAAGCAGTTGATATTAATCCAAATGCAGTTGAATTAACAAAAGAAAATGCCAAGAAGAACAACATAGAAATTATAACATATCATTCAGATTTATTTCAAAATATATCCAAAAAATATGATCTCATCACATTCAATGCTCCATATGGGAATACTTCCTCAGCAAAAAGTAGTAAAGTTCTCGAGTTTATCAAATCCTTTATTCCTAAAAAAACTATTATAACCAAAATATCTTATTATTTTATTCGAAAAAAAAGAAAAGAGCTTACAAAAAGATTTTTAGAACAAGCACAATCCCATCTTAATGAAAACGGAAAATGTATTCTCCTTATGGATAACTATGAAATGGATTTATTAAAAGAAAAGAAACATATGGTTCTTGAACCTTTTTTTGGCGGACAAATTGTTCTAGTGGAAAGCTAAAACCTTAAAAAACAAAGGTTTAAATATTTAAACGTATTTACGTTTTTTAATATGGTAAGCGTCACACTTTCAATACCAGAAGAAATTAAAAAGAAAATGGAGAATTTTGATGAGGTAAACTGGTCTGGGCTTATAAGAAAAACTATTATTGAAAAAACAAAAGAACTCGAATGGAAACAAAATATGTTAAAAAGGCTTAAAGCTGGAGAAGAAATCTCTGAGTGGGCTCTAGAACTTCAGAAAAAAGCAAGGAAAGATAGATATAATACTCTTAAAAAAAAGGGTCTTATATAAATGAAACTTATTGTAGACTCAAATATTATTTTTACCTTCTTCTGGGAAGAATCTGTTTTTTCTATGATATACCTAAGAAATGATCTATATCTATGCACACCAGAAGTTTTTATTGAAGAATTAAATAAATATGAAGAAGAAATCCAAAGCAAAGCTAAGCTGAATAAACAAGAATTCTTAGAAAGGAAAAAAGAGCTATTAAATAATCTGGTTATTGTTCCAATAGAAAAGTATAAGGAAAATCTAAGAGTAATTTCTGAGATAAGTAACTCTCTAAGTGAAAAAGAAAAGATGGAACTTAAAAATGACGCTGATTTTTTAGCTTTGGCATTAAAAGAAAACTGTCTTCTATGGTCTAATGACAAATTATTGAAAAAACAAAAGTCTGTAGAGATCATAACAACAAGAGAACTAATAAGCCTACTTAGTTAAGAACTAAAACCTTAAAAAGTATAAGATTTTTTCCTTTCTTGTGGAAGGTCTGAAGAACAAAGTAAAGCATTTTCTTAGTCAAAGAGAAAATCAGATTTTTTTAGGGATATTTATTTTTGCTTTAGCACTCAGACTTTATTTCTTTTTCCAGACCTACAACCAAGCATTGTGGTGGGATGAAGCAGACTATATGAGTATTGCAAAGCACTATGGCCTTGGCACCCCGGAAGTTGCTGCACCTTGGCGTGCACGTGGTATGTCTCTGATTTTTGGAATTTTTTACTTTTTTGGAGCAAATGAAATCTTCCAACGTCTTGTAGTTATTGCATTCTCAGTTGCAGCAGTCTGGATCACTTACATCCTTGGAAAAGAGTTTTTTGATAAAAAAGTTGCCCTCATCGCATCTTGTTTCATGTCTGTTTTATGGATCCATTTATTTTGGAGCATGCGCTTCTCTGGAGAAATCTTTGCTTTGGTATTTTATTGTCTCGCAGCATATTTCTTTTGGAAAGGTTATGTCAAAAATGGAAGCAAATGGTATATGATTTTTTCAGGCTTACTCATAGGTTATGGAATCTTCCTCTACGAATCTGTTGGAGCAATTTTTATTTTCTTAGCAGTCTTCCTCTTTGTCACAGAACGATTCAAATTTTTCAAAAATAAACAATTCTGGTGGGGAATGCTTGGTTTAGCAATTTCTTTAGGTTTTATCTTTGGGCATTATTATGATCTTTATGGGCAAGTCTATCCAAGAGTCTCTCACATCATAGAAGGCTCACTTGCAGAAGGAACAGAATTAGATGCAAAACTTGCAGAACAAGGATTTTTCTCAGTCTTTTTTACAACCTTTGTTTTTTTCCAAAATATGCTTGACTATTTCCATTGGGTAATACTGATAGTCTTTCTCATAGGGCTCATATATTACATCAACCTTATACTTGGTTTTGATTTAGTTTGGAAAAATAAAGATGAAAAATTAAAGAAGGACTTCTATGTTCTATGGTGGGCATTTTCAGTCATGCTTTTCTTTGGAGCATATCTCGCAGTGGTAAAAACCTATTATGAACCAAGATATATTTTCCCTGCATATCCAATATTATTTTTAATTGCAGCACAAGGTGTGATATATATTGCAGATTTCTTAGAAAAACAAAAGAAACATCTCGGCACAGCAGCAATTATTATCATTATTCTTCTTGCAGCCTATTCACATATTGGCTGGGCAGCTCCTCTCATTGAAAACAAAGCATATTCCTTTTCACAAGAAAGAGCTGCAGGAGAATGGTTAAAAGAAAATACAAAACCAGGAGATATTCTTCTTGCATGTTCCCAAGTAGTCCCATTTGTCTACTATTCAGAAAGAGAAGCCATAACTTTTAGATATAACACCACAGAAGTAGATTACCAAATAAAAAACTGGTCTGTACCATATCTCATTTTAGATGGCTACATACAGGACTGTAATGTGAATTATGTAGCAGAAAGAGAAGCAAACTTGACACCTGTACAAGTCTATTATGAAGGTGAATATCCAATAGTCATTATTTATGAGACAAAAGGATATTTTTAGTTTTTTAATGAGGAAAAATATTCTTTTAATGGCTGCAAAGCAATCTGTGACCATTCTTCAACTGTACAATCAGGGGAATTGCAAATTTCTTCTAATTCAGAGAGACTCATAAATTTTCCCTGCTTCATTTCTTTATCTGCTGGAGAAATTTCATCTGCATCAGTTTCAAGAAGATACAAAATACCAAAATGAACTAATCCAACAGGGTCAGAGTTATTAATATATCCTAACAAGGAAATGGAAGTAATATTTCCATTGATTTGTACTTCTTCATCAACTTCTCTTTCTAAACATAATCGAATAGGATTTGCATGTTCACTATCAGCTTGTTCAACATGTCCTCCAACTCCCAAAGACCATTTTCCGTGCAAACGACTTTCATGTGCCTCTTCTTTTTTAGAAGAACGTTGATATGCATATACTAATCCTTTTAGAGGATTCACAATAAGAACATAAGGAATTGGATGTTTTTGTGTTGAGTCTTGTTCTAAATTTCCTCTTCTTCCATAACTATGATTTTTTAGGATATGATTTTCATAATCAAAAACATCATGCGCTTGAAATCCTTCAAAAAGCGGATGCAGAGAGAATAAAGTTTCAACAGGTAAAGCCATAATAATCATATCATCTTTACTCATAAAAATAATAAAAGAAATTCACTTTATAATAATTCATATTCTTGAAACATTACTTAATAAATCTAAACACAAACGCTGTTAATACTTCCCCACTAATCAACCACAATCGTGACAATAGAGATAATAAAATAGCAATAGGAACTGGAAAAAAGAATGCTAATAAATATCCTAATACAGCCTCTCGCAATCCAAGCCCTCCTGGAAGAACAATAACGAGAAATCCAGCAGCCCAAGCAATAGCAAACACTCCTGTTAATGGAAGAAATAACTCAATACCCATAGGATACACTGCATAACTCATTAAATAAAAACCAAAACCTAAAATTATCCAGGCAAGAAAAAAGACAGAAAGAAGAGAAAGAAGATAAGTATATTGTATCTTTGACTTTACATATTCTTTTTTAAATAATTTCGCAGCAAGTTTGATAAACCATTGAAAAACTAGAGGGTGCATAAGAAAAAAGAAAAGAGGCAAAGACAAAGAAACATATAAAGCATAACTTGTGAGAGTTTCATGACTAACAATAATGAAGACAAAAATAAATAAGAGAATAGTACTAAAAATATTTAGAAATTCTTCCATCAATGCACTTACTGCAATCATTGCTGGAGAGAGATTATATTTCTTACATAGGCGAATACGAAACATCACAAACCAAAATTTCCCCGGAATAAACCGTGCAAAATCAGAAATAGTTCGTATACGCAATGCTTGCAAAAGTGGTACACCCGGTTTTTGTAATGCTCTCAATAACAAGCCCCAAGCCAAGGCAATAAGAACAAAATGAACAAATAGAAACAGATAAGATAAAATAAAATATCCCCAGGAAATCGTGAAGTCATATCCTTTCAACTCTTCCCAATTTATATATAAAGTATAAAATAAAAAACCAATAGTAGCAATGATAAAAATCCACTGCAAAACGATTTTAAGGTATTTTAAAGCAGCCATATCAACCCACTAAATAAAATTTCTATAAAATACACAAACAGAACTACTTGTTTTTCAGTAAATTTTCCTTCAATAGTAAAAAAATGAGGAATAGAATAAATTTTATCATCAAGAGACTTTACTTTTCCATGATAATACATACCATAACTTTGTTTTTTAAATCTTCCACGTAATTTTAAGAAAAATTCTATAAAAAAAGGAATGGAAACAAGCAAAGCAGCTATTTCAATATTTCCAATAATTGCCATGGAAGCAAGCACTGCCCCTAAAAGATAAGTTAAAGAATCTCCAGGAAAAATTTTTGCAGGACTTCGATTAAAGAAAAGGAATGCAAACAATGCTGCACAAGTTATGGCACCAATCAATGCTGCTACTTCTGATCCATTAACATAGGCATACACACTTAGATTTCCTAAATAAATAATGCCAAGCCCTGTTTCAAGCCCATTGTATCCAGCCAGCATATTTACCATATTTGAAGCACCAATGACACCTATAGGAATCAAAACTAGTGCATACAATAAACCTACATCCAAAGAACCAAAAAATGGGATACCAATAATTGTTTCTCCTGCATTTATCACCATTAAAGGTACAGCAGCAATCGCAGTGAGCAAAGGTTTCTGCCATTGTTTTAATCCAGAACTTTCTTCTTTATCTTTTCGAATAAGAAGATCATCAAAAAATCCAACAAGAGTAATCGCAAATAAAGAGCTAGTAAAAGCAAGAAGATCAATAAGTCTATCTGTAGAATGATAATAAAAAGTTTGCACAAAAATAGCAAACATCACTCCAAAAAATATTCCTGCTAAAACAGGAAGCCCTCCAGAAATAGGAACGAGCGGTTTTCCTTCTTTATGTTGATCCTTTACAACAAGCCCAATACGTGTAAGATACCGAATGAACCATGGAGTAAGAAACCACACAAGGAAAAAAGAAATAAAAAGAGACAGCAATAAGACAAATTTCATAAGAGAAAAATAAAAATTTCTAATTATAAATATTATGGAACTTGAAAAAAATAAAAAAATAAAAATCACTCACATTGAGGGATGAAAAACAAAGCAAAAGCATTAAAAAGTATATATTTTTATTCAAAAATATGTCTATCTCAATTGTCTTTCCTATCTTTAATGAAGAAGAGAATATTCTTCCTTTGTTAAATGCAACTCTGCCTGTACTAACAAAACTTACAAAAGACTTTGAAATTATTTTTGTGGATGATGGGAGTAAAGATAAAAGTTCGCAAATTCTCAAACAACTTAACAAAGAAAAATACATCCAAGTGTATACATTGAAAAAAAATATGGGAAAAGCAACTGCATTGTATGTAGGCTTCCAAAAAGCAACAAAAGATATTATTATAACAATGGACTCAGATTTACAAGATGATCCTAGAGAAATTCCTCTTCTTGTACAAAAAATTCATGAAGGATATGACTTTGTCAATGGTTGGAAAAAAAATAAGCATTTGGAAAAAGGAGATAGAATAAAAAGATTACCATCACTTTTTTTTAATAATCTTACTTATTTCATAACAAAAGTAAATGTGCATGATTATAATTGCCCCTTTAAAGCTTACAAAAAAGAAGTGGCAAAAGATCTTTTTCTCTACGGAGATATGCATCGCTACATTCCTGTACAGGTAGGAAATATGGGCTACAAATATACAGAAGTTATTGTCTCTAATTATCCAAGAAAATATGGAGTCACAAAATATGGTTCAAGTAGACTATTGAGAGGATTATTAGATCTTATCACGATAAAATATCTTGTAGGTTATAAAAATCGTCCTCTGCATGCATTTGGAACAATAGGATTAATAATTGGCACTCTTGGCTTTATTATTAACTTCTATCTTTTTTTCATTTGGTTAGGCGGAGCAGGTATTGGTTCACGACCATTGCTCATGCTAGGAATATTGTTAATGTTCACAGGTCTGCAATTTATTTCTATAGGCTTGCTCGGAGAATTAATAACAAATAATATGACAAGAGATGCAGATAGTTTAGTAAAATAAAAATAAGCTCAAATATATGCAAAGGTATTTTTTGAGGAGATTAATATCTCAAGAGACTATTCATTTCACCTATTTCTGCTACGAATATAATAACCAAACCATGCAATGATACTAAAAAGAAAAAGCACCCAAAAATTCTTTTCTGTCCAATGATAAAGAGAGCTTTTTTGAAAAGAAGAAGAATAACTTTTTAGATCATCCAAAATATCCATCCTAAACTAAAAAAAGAGAGCCTTTAAATAATTTTAGTTGATATGGACAAGTTGTAAGGTTAGCATAAAAATATTTAGTTACTGTAGATCTTCTCGAACAGTATTTACACCCTCTGGGAGTTCACTAATGTAAAATTCATCCCCTATTGTAAGGTTTTCTGGATAATGCACTTCAAAAATCTTATGTGGCCCAATAATTCTTCCATTATATATAGCAAGTGGTACAGAACTTTCATCACTATAAACTGTTGTAAAGTACTCTGAATCTTGCCCAAAAAGATAATGCTCAGTAAACCAAGTATTCCACACTTCATGAGAGAGATACAATCCAGCACCTAATCCATTGAATTGATTATTTTGATAGGTTGGAATAATCTGGAAGCATGCATCTAAACCTTCAAAATTTTCATCACCAAATATATATTCTTCTCCATTAAAGAAAACACATCGTAGAGGCATATTGTAATAATTTCCATTGTAAAAAATAACAGCCTGTGGACTTTCAAAACTCTTAAAGTTTGCATTCTCATCTACATGCATTGGAATAATAAATCCTACCATTGCAGCAGCATAGGCAGGAAAATATGTTCCTTGATAGGTTATAGGATCATCAAGCACAGACCCACCTGTATAAACCAAAGTAATTGTTTCATTCGTTTGACTGCTTTGTGTAGAATCAAAGGTATATGCAGTAATCCAGGAATATCTATCATAATCAGCGTCCGCTCCAATTGCAGAAAATGCTCCATATTTTCCGATCTCATCACTCACGACAAGCACATGCGTTGCATTTCGTGAACCTAAGACTTGTAAAGCATCTGTATCATTCTGTCCAGTAAGAAGATATCTTCCTGTAAGATAATTGATCGTTGGATGTGCATTGCCTCCATCACTTAGCGTTGCACGTTCTCCACCAGTTTGTACATAATAGCCATAATCCCACCAATGTGCAAACACTGCATCCTCAGGAGTATTTTCTCTTACCCAATCCATTGCATATTGCCATTGTTGATTATATCCTGAACCTGCAGACTCTGCTTGTGCAAGAACAGCTTGGGAAAATCCATTCAAAAGAATCACAACAAAAATTCCTAAAATTAACCACAAACCATAACGCAAATGTTTTGTAGAAATTTTCATAGTATATTTTACAAGAATAAAAACAAAGAATGCTGCAAGAATTGCAGTCCCTGGAGCAAAAACAAAAAGCAGACGTACTGCACTTCTTGCTCCTATTAAAAGAAAAACAAAAAATATACACATAAAAAGATAACCATAAGGTAATTGTGTTAAGAAATGTTCATACTGCTCATGTTTTTTGGTATAAATATGATAAAAGAGATAGATACAATAAATGAAAAAGAGGGCTATTGTTCCTAAATAAAAGAGAATAGAAAGATTTGTTTCTCCATTAAGAATAATGGAAGAAGAAGAATACCTATTCAGAGAAATTGCTAAAAGCACAAGAACAAATGCAACAGTAAGAGAATAGACATGTTTTCCTAAAGATTTAAACGTTTCATAAAAAAGCAGTACAGCTCCAGCAAAAACAATTGCTAAGTATCTCCAGCTAAATTGACCTATCCAATCAACAAAATAAGGCTGATGTGATTCTGCAACAGTAAGCGCCCATCTATTCTTCCCAAAAGGTTCAATAAGGTCTATGTAAAGATTTGCAATTCTATCCGTAAAAAAAGATATTCCATAATTCAATAAGAGAATAAGAAATGTTACAAATAGAATAAGAAATAAACTGACAAATATAGGCAATACAGGAACTTTTGTAAAATATTTTTTGAGATGAAAACGATCTTTAGTATACAAATAATAATGAACAATTCCCAATGCAAGAGCTAAAAATAGTATCCCTGAAATAGGTGCTGTCAACAAGCCTACAGGCGTTGCACGAAGAGGAAAAAAGATTGTTAAAAAGCCAATAGTTACTGCTAAAAATAAAGCATAAAACCAAAGATGTCTCTCATCTAACTTTCCAATGAGAAGAAGAATAAGAATAAAACTTCCAATTGTTGTCAGAATAAAAACAATACCACCCCAAATACTCCACACTGCTCCAACAGAAATACCTGCAAGAATACTATACAAAACTCCTCTCCATAATTTTTTCTCTGTAAAAAATGCAATGAAAAAGTAAAGTCCAGCATAAAAGAATATCATCGCCAAGGCTTCTTTGTCAGAAACTCCAGCAAGTGTTCGGAAAAGATATGCAGGCAGTACAGTAAGAATTGCAGAGGCTAAAAGTGCGACTTTCCAATCAAATACTTTTCTTACAAAAAGGAAAAAGAAAACGAGTCCAATAACAAAAGCAAATGCAGGATAGATAACATCTGCATAGGCAACAGTAACAGAAGGATCAAAAAAATGAAATATTTTATAAAACCAAGCAAGAAGATGCGAAAGAAGAGCAAATTCTTCTGAACCAGAAAATCCACTAGGAAAATATCGCATAGTATCCACAGCCATAAGTTGTCCATTCTCAACAACATATCGCACATAACGGAGAATTCCAATAGCATCTGGATCTGAAGGCATATAATCTCCGGTCGTGACATCAATAAGGAGATTTAAGCTTCTTGTGCGAATATAAAAACCAAATGCTGCTATCAAAGCAAGAATAACATAAACAAAAACAAAAGGATTCCCTTTAAAGTATGCCAGGATTTTATTTTTCCTTTCTTCTAAAATTTCTTCACCCATAACTTGTAAAACTTTTACATTGTTTATTAAGTTTGTGGGAATACAAGGCCTATAAATATTTGAAATTTTTCAAACTGAAGCAAGTCTTTTTTGAGTATAACAAGCAACCATAAACTATATAAACTCTTGAAAAGCAAGAAATTAACTATGGTTAATCAAATATTTTTGCATCCACAAGAGATAGAAACCTTCTATATACTACCGACGCTAAGAAGATACTTTGCCCTCCATCTCAAAGAAAGAGGAATGAAGCAAAAAGACATTGCAAACATGCTCATGATCAATTCAGCAACCATTAGCCAATATACTAGTACAAAAAGAGGTCATAAGATCTCTTTCAATGAATTAGTATTAAAAGAAATTAAAAAATCTGCAGAAAATATTCACGACCAAATTTCCTACATTAGAGAAATACAAAGAATTCTGAAAGTTATTCGATTCACAGGAAGTATTTGTGAAATTCATAAACAAGTTTCCATTGTCCCAGATGGCTGTGAGCAACCATTAACAGGCTGCCACACACATATCATGAAGGGGAAAGCACAATGAAAAAAGATATTTCAGTAAGCAGAGCACTCTATGATGATGCTGATGAGCATGAGTCTCGTTTTGTAGCAAAGCCAGGAATAAATGAAGAGGTTGTTCGTCTGATTTCAAAAACAAAAAATGAACCAGAATGGATGCTTGAAAAAAGATTGAAAGGCTTAAAATTATTCTTAGAAACTCCTATGCCTACTTGGGGTCCGGATCTTTCCCATTTAAACTTTAATGATATTATTTACTTTATTGATCCAAACACAAAAGAAACGAAAATGTGGGAAGATGTTCCTCCAGAAATTAAAAGAACATTTGATAGATTGGGAATTCCAGAAGCAGAAAAAACTGCGCTTGCTGGAGTTGGTGCGCAGTATGATAGTAACATTGTTTATCATAACATTAAAAAATCTTTAGAAGAGAAAGGAGTCATTTTTGAAAACATGGATGTTGCAGTGCATAAATATCCTGAACTAGTTAAAAAATATTTTATGACAAACTGTATTCCTATTCATGACCACAAATTTATCATGTTGCATGCAGCAGTATGGTCTGGTGGGACTTTTATCCATATTCCAAAAGGGGTGAAAGTAGATCTTCCTCTTCAAGCATATTTTCGTATGAACACACAAAAAGGTGGGCAATTCGAACACACATTAATTATAGTTGATGAAGGTGCAGAACTTCACTATATTGAAGGTTGCTTTACAAAAGGGAATATTATTACAACAAACCCAGATTTTAAACCAATAGAAGAAATGAAAAAAGGTGAAAGAGTTCTTACACATAATGGGACATATAAAAATATTACTGAAGTATATAAACGACCATATACAGGTATTATAAAAAAAATAATTCTCACAGGAGACCCTATGTTCCCTATTGAAGTTACAGATGATCATCCTTTTTTATATGTAGACAAAAAAAGTAAACGCGATCGCAATAAACAATGGAACATTCGTTGGAACATTCCTCAATTTTTTAAAAAAGGTGATTATCTTGCCATTCCGATTAATAAAAAAATCATTTCTCAAAAGGAGAAGATTATCAAGATTGATAAATGGACTGGGAAAAAGAAAGGATTTATCAAAGTAAAAAAGAATATTCCTTCTACAAAAGAATTTTTTGAACTTGCAGGCCTATATCTTGCTGAAGGAAGTATTTCTGGAGGATATTATGTAAATTTTTCATTTGGCGAACATGAAAGAGAACTCATTGATTATACAAAAGATTTAATTAAAAAAGTTTTTAACATAAAATCAATTGAGACATATCACCCAAAAAATCATGGAGTAAATGTAGTTGTTTGCTCAGTTGAGCTTGCAAGAACCTTTAAATCATTTGGAACAAGTGCAATTACGAAGCAAATTCCAGAATGGTTAATGTTTGAAGACCCTATAAAACAAAAATATCTTATCAAAGGTCATCTCAGAGGTGATGGGAATTATTATAATAAAAGATCGATTAAAACAGATGCATTAAAAGAAGTATTCAGGCATAGTACCAGTTCACCTAAATTGGCTTTGCAACTAAGAGATATTCTTCTAAGATTAAGAATCCCTGCATTTTTAAACAAAAGAGATAGAAGTAAAGAAAAAAATAGAAAACCAGCATATACAGTTGGAATTTGTGGCGATCATATGATTGCATACGGAAAGATTGTTGGGATACCTGTAAAAGAAAAATTAAATGGTATAGCCAGAGGAAGTAGAATAGGCATCACAAATGATTTTGCATTCTTCCCAATCCGAAGCATTGAATCACGAGAAACGAACAACGAGCTTGTATATAATTTTGCTATAGACAAAAATGAAACTTATTGTGTAAGTAGAGCTGCAGTACATAACTGCTCAAGCCCAAGCTATTCTGAAAATTCTCTGCACGCAGGCTGTGTAGAACTTCATGTAATGAAAGGAGCACACATGCGCTACTCTTCTATAGAAAACTGGAGTAAAAATGTTTTTAATTTGAACACAAAAAGAGCACTTGTACATGAAAATGCAACGATCCTTTGGACAAATGGAAATATGGGGTCCCACTTAACTTATCTCTACCCATCCTCTGTTCTAATCGGAGAAGGTGCACGCTCAGAAAGTATTGGTATTGCATTTGCGGGTGCTGGGCAAGATCAAGATACAGGAGCAAAAGCAATTCATGTCGCATCAAACACAACATCCATTATCAAAGCAAAAAGTATTAGTAAAGGAGGAGGAATTTCTAGCTACAGAGGCCTCGTCCAAGTAACAGAAAACGCAAAGAATGTAAAATCTACTGTAAAATGTGATGCTCTTATTTTAGATGAAATATCAGTTTCAAAAACATACCCATTTATGAAAATAAATAATAACACTGCAGACATCACACATGAAGCAACTGTAGGAAAAATTGGAGAAGAAGAAATATTCTATCTCATGTCTCGAGGCTTGGATGAAGAACAAGCAACACAAATGATTGTCAATGGTTTTATCGAGCCAATAGTCAAAGCACTTCCTCTAGAATATGCAGTTGAACTCAACAAACTTATAGAACTAGAAATT